>JARLHO010000113.1 GCA_031292215.1 Syntrophobacteraceae bacterium
CTCCCGGGGGTATCGGCCTTACGGCCTCAACCCCCGGCTAATGGCTTTGATCCCTCCGGGATCACGATCGTCGCTCTAGTCGCTTAACTCGCACACAAGGGTGGCGGTGTTTTGCCTTAGCTGTTTTGCGCGATAAACTCCCGGGGGTATCGGCCTTACGGCCTCAACCCCCGGCTAATGGCTTTGATCCCTCCGGGATCACGATCGTCGCTCTAGTCGCTTAACTCGCACACAAGGGTGGCGGTGTTTTGCCTTCGCATGGTATGGATTGTGCTCATAAAAATGCCGGGTAAATGAGCCGGAAAAATATCTTGGCTCTTTTAGCCTCTTACATGGTAAAAGAAGCCATGCCGATGTGTGGCTTGGAAACCACAAACAGGTTCGAAGGATTAGGAAATTGTTGGACGCCAAAGCAAAATCGACCGATATTTTGTGGCACGATTCGCAGGTAAACCGAGCTAGACGCGAGGATTTACTCAATCAGCGCGGAGGCACAATCTGGTTGACCGGCCTGCCTTCTTCCGGGAAAAGCACGACGGCCTACGGGTTGGAATCCGAGTTGTTTACAAGAGGATTTGCGGCATACGTTCTAGACGGGGACAATGTCCGGCACGGACTAAACAAGGACCTTGGTTTTTCGGCGCGGGACAGGGCGGAAAACATTCGCCGGATAGCGGAAACGGCAAAACTTTTCGCCGATGCGGGCATCATCGTCATTACGAGCTTCATTTCGCCTTACAGAGTAGAAAGGGATTTCGCCAGGCGGATTCACCTTGAGGCGGGCTTTAATTTTTCCGAAATCTATATCGACACGCCCCTGGAAGTGTGTGAGCAACGCGACCCCAAAGGGCTCTATAAGAAGGTGCGACGGGGGGAGCTACAAGGGTTCACCGGCATAGACGATCCTTACGAACCCCCGTTTGCTCCGGAGCTTGTGTGCAGGACAGCGGAGTTTTCGCCCGGGGAGATCGTATCGCGGATACTGGGGTTTATGACCGAGGCGGGCTTTTTCCTGCGCGGAGACCGCTACAGCCGCAGTTTTGCGGGAAAATAGGGGGCTAAGAAGCTTTTGCTCGGAGCCGCTGCCAGGCCCGCGAGGGGAGCGCGGCGCGCTAAGTTGCATACCGTTAACTACGCTAGGGACACGAAGTGAACAGAACAATGGCCGATTTTGGAGGCGTGAGGATACTCGTTTTAGGCGACGTGATGCTCGATCGCTATATAATGGGCGAGGTCAGGCGTATTTCCCCCGAAGCCCCCGTGCCCGTTTTGCGTATAAAGGAAAGATACGAGGTTCCGGGGGGGGCGGGAAACGTTGGAAGCAACCTTGCAAGGCTTGGGTGCGAGGCTATTTTGCTGGGGGTCGTGGGTGAGGACGCCCAAGGGGAGAGCCTTCGGGGACTCTGCGTCCACAATGGAATGCGCGCTGTGCTGGTCGTCGACAAGAGGCGTCCGACGATAACGAAGACCCGAATCGTAGCCGGAGACCAACAGCTCTTAAGGCTCGATGACGAACAGCCAGACGTTCTTTCGGATAGTGTTTTGACCCAGTTGCTGGAAAGTGTTGAAAAGAACCTGGCCGGATGCGGCGCGGTGGTATTGTCCGACTACGGGAAGGGGATATTCCAGACACCCGGCTTTTGCCAGTCCGTCATTTCTTTGGCCTTAAAACAGGGGGCGCCGGTATTTGTCGATCCCAAGGGGAAGCAGTGGGAGAGGTACCGCAACGCAACCTGTATAACCCCTAATGCCAACGAGTTGGCAGAAGTCGCCGAGGCGTCGGTGGAAGGCGAAGCGCGACTGGCGGGCGAGGCGGAGAAGGTGAGGCAAGGCTGCGGCGCGGACTGGCTCCTGGTTACCAGGGGGGGCAAGGGCATGTGCCTTGTGGGTGGGCGGGATGCTCCGTTGGTGATCCCGACGATCGCCCGCGAGGTCTATGACGTTTCCGGGGCGGGAGATACGGTTATAGCCGTCCTTGCCGCTTGTGTGGCCGGTGGGTCGAGTTTCCAGGAAGCTGCAAGGATTGCAAACACCGCGGCGGGAATAGTTGTGGGAAAACTGGGCACCCAACCGATCACGGCGGCTGAGCTCCAATACGGCCTGCTGATGGAAAAATCGGGTGTAAACGGTGTGCGCTATGCGGGAAAGTCGGGTACGCTCGAGTCCGCCAGGATGCAGGCGCAGGCATGGAGGAGCAATGGGGAGAAAATTGTTTTCACTAACGGTTGCTTCGATCTGCTCCATCCCGGCCACATTCACGTTCTTGAGGAAGCAAAGGCCCTGGGGGAGCGGCTGATTGTGGGTCTAAATTCAGACGCGTCGGTCAAAAGGCTAAAGGGGCCGCGGCGGCCGATCCTTGCGGAAAACGACCGGGTGATGCTCCTAAAAGCGCTTGCCTGTGTCGACCTGGTTGTAATTTTCGAGGAGGATACGCCTCTACGGCTTATCGAGACCCTGCGGCCCGATATCCTGGTGAAGGGGTCCGATTACCTGCCCGAACAGGTGGTAGGACGTGAAGTTGTCGAATCCTACGGGGGCGTGGTGGCGCTTGTCAGCCTGATAGATGGTTACAGCACTACCCGAATTGCAGAAAAACTTGCATCGTAAAAGAAGGCGGTCGATGAGTGCAAATATTCTTGTAACGGGCGGCGCCGGCTTCATTGGAAGCAATTTCGTGCTCGGTGAAAGGTCGCGGAAAAACCGGATAGTAAATCTCGATCTTCTCACTTACGCCGGCAATCTTTTGAACCTTTCCGACCTTAGCGGCGATCCGGACCATATTTTTGTACAGGGGGATATAGGCGACCGGGCGCTTGTGCGCAAACTGCTAAGCGATTATCAGCCCGAGGCCGTAGTAAACTTTGCCGCCGAATCTCACGTGGATCGATCCATTGACAGTCCCGAGAGTTTCATCCAGACAAATATCGTTGGCGCCTTTCATCTCCTGGAGGAGGCGCTTTCGTTTTGGAAAGGGCTCGCTGCCGATCGTCGCGCCCGGTTTCGATTTCTCCATGTCTCAACCGATGAGGTCTATGGTTCTCTTGGTCCGGAGGACCCCGCATTTACCGAGAAAACCCCTTACGCTCCAAACAGCCCCTATTCGGCAAGTAAAGCCGCAAGCGACCACCTGGTGCGGGCCTATTACCATACCTTCGGGCTCCCGACGATGATCACCAATTGCTCGAATAATTACGGGCCACGGCAGTTTCCCGAAAAACTCACACCGCTAACGGTGCTAAACGCCATTGAGGGACATCCGCTGCCGGTGTACGGAGACGGCCAGAATATTCGTGACTGGCTCTTTGTCGACGACCACTGCGAGGCATTGCGCGTGGTGCTCGCCAAGGGCGAGGCCGGAAAGACATACAACATCGGGGGAAGTTGCGAAAAGACAAACATCGAGATCGTAAACACGCTGTGCTCTCTTCTCGATGAGATGGCGCCCCGGTCGGTTTGCGCTCCCTACTCCAGTCTGATCACATTTGTAAAGGACCGCCCGGGCCACGACCGACGCTACGCTGTGGATTGTTCCCGGATCGAGCGGGAGTTGGGCTGGCGTCCCGGGGAGACCTTCGAGTCGGGCATGAGGAAAACGATCCGATGGTACCTTGACAATACGCATTGGGTCCAATCCGTAAAATCGGGGGCTTACAGGGACTGGATCGCCAGGCAGTACGGCGCGGCGGAGGAAAACTCCGCTGCTTTGGCTCCGCAATCGATTGTCGGCAAACTCCAATCGGCGACCTGATACTAAGTTGCGTTCGAGATTGTTGGGTTTCGCTTCACTCAACCCAACCTACATTTGTCGCTTACCAATGAATCATCTTGAACGCAACCTGGTATAAAGCGCCAAGGACCGCAAGAAAAATGGGAAAACCCCCGGGACTAAAAGGAATCATTTTGGCCGGCGGATCGGGAACGCGCCTCTACCCCATTACGAAGGTAGTGAGCAAACAGCTTCTTCCGGTCTACGACAAGCCAATGATCTACTATCCGCTCTCAGCCCTTATGCTCGCAGGGGTCCGCGACATTTTGATCATCTCGACGCCCTCCGACCTGCCAAGGTTCCAATCACTGCTCGAAGACGGGTCCCAGTGGGGACTGCGCTTTTCGTATGTCCGGCAGGATTATCCGGGAGGTCTTGCCCAGGCTTTCGTTTTGGGCAAGGAATTCATTGGCGGGGACAAGGTTTGCCTTATTCTTGGCGACAATATCTTTTATGGACACGGCTTTCAGGAAATCGTGCGGCGCGCTGCGCAGTTTAGTTCCGGGGGGGTGGTGTTCGGCTACTATGTGCGAGACCCGCAGCGCTACGGGGTGGTCGAATTCGATGAGGCAGGCAAAGTTGTGGGAATCGAAGAAAAGCCCGCTCGCCCCAGGTCGAACTACGCGGTTCCGGGCCTTTATTTTTTCGACAATCGAGTGGTGGAGATAGCCTCCGGCCTCAAGCCTTCGGCCCGCGGGGAACTAGAAATCGCCGATGTCATGAGCGCCTACCTCAGAATGGGTGAGCTTCGGGTGCAACTGCTGGGCAGAGGGTTGGCCTGGCTGGATACCGGTACGCACGAGTCCCTGCTGGAAGCATGTACTTTTGTGGAAACCATCGAAAAGCGCCAGGGGCTAAAAATTGCGTGCGTCGAGGAGATAGCTTACCGGCTGGGCTATATCGATCGGCCTGGACTGCGAGCGCTGGCCGAGCCGTTGATGAAAAACGGATATGGGCAATACCTGATCGATCTGCTGAGTTAGGGCACGAAAAACGGGAAGCAAAGCGCTTCCCGTTCTTGTTTGGTCCGACCGGCGCCGGTATGCAGTGCGACGGCCGGTGAGAAAAGAGCTAAACAAGTCTGCGGTTATGGCCGATAGAGCTGAGAGTGACCAGGACATGGTGAGCGGCGGGAGCAATTGACATAATCTGGAGCAGCGAGGAATAGATGAGATATCTACGGTGTAGTGCAATCGTTTTTCTGGTTTTGATCTCCATGACTGCGTGCGGGGCCTCGCCTCAAGTGAAAAAAGCACGGTACCTCGCAGCCGGAGACAAATTCTTTGCAAAAAAAGAATTTAAAAACGCCCTTATCGAATACGGCAAAGCTCTTCGGGTGGACGCAAACGACAAAAAAGTCTACGTGAAGCTTGCGGCGGTTTTCTCCGAGGCCGGAGATATAAAGCAGTCTCTAACGTATCTCAAAAAAGCCAATGAGATAGATCCCCGCGATATTGACGTAAGGCTAAAAATGGCCGCGGACTACGCACTGATGCGCAAACCCGATAGCGGCCGCAACGAGTTGAATTTCATTTTGCATAAGGACCCTAAAAACGCAGGTGCTGCGATTCTTTTGTCCGAGTTTGCGACGACGCCAAATGAAATCGACGAATCGATCTCACGGCTAAAGGCGCTTAAAGCTGCGCCCTCCGATGCTCCCCGGGTCGAACTGGCCCTGGGCAGCCTTTATGCCAGAAAAGGCGATAAGGTCAAAGCCCGAAGTTATTTCCAGCGCGCCTTAAAAGCCAATCCCGATTTCCCCGACGCCCATGTCTTCCTTGGGGATCTTGCCGTAAACAACAACGATTTCGTAACGGCGGAAAAAGAGTATCTGGCGGCTGCCCGGCTAACCCCGGAGAACTCGCCAGTCCATTTGAAGCTCGCCGATTTTTATCTTTCGAGGAAAAATACGTCCAAGGCCAAAGAAGTACTCAAAGCCACTCTGAAAAAATTTCCCGGCTTTCCGCCAGCCCTCCATCGGCTTGCCGCGATCGCCCTCGATGGCCGAAAGTTCGATGAATGTCAACGCTACCTTACCATTGCGCTTGGCAATAACCCTGCGGACCTCAATGCCAAGACTCTCCAGGCCCGGATGCTCCTTGCCCAAAATCATGTCGGGCAGGCGGCGGCCGAACTCGAACAGGTTGTGAACGCGGCCCCGGCCGTTGCTATTCCCAGGTATTTTCTGGGTCTTGCCTTTATGAAACAGGGACAGTCGGTAAAGGCGAAAACGGTCCTGCAAAGGGCGGTGGAGTTGGCCCCGAATCTGACTCCCGCAGTGCTGCTCCTAGCCGATGCCAACGTGCGCAGCGGAGATTTCCACGCAGCGTTTGAAAGTTTGAGCGGCGTATTGGATAAGGAGCCCGCAAACCTTGCAGCCTACCTGCTTTTGTCCCAGGCGGCAAAGACCCCCGATGATGTTGCCAAGGCGATCTCGCGCCTGGAAAAAGGAGAGCGATACTTTACGAGCAACCCCGATTTTGCATTGGCCCTGAGCGGTCTGTACATAGACAATAAAGACACGGCAAAAGCCCAAGCCCTTCTGAAGACCGTTCTCGCTAAGGAGCCCGATTCCCTGAACGCTCACCTGGAGATGGGAGATTGCTTTTTTAGGGAAAATAACCGCGCTCAGGCCGAACAGGAATACAAAAAAGCCCTTAAGATCTCTGCTTCCTCCCCGGTCGCCCTGATTAAGCTCGCTGAATTTTACCTGAGCGAAAATAAGACCGACCTGGCAAAAAAAATCCTTTCCTCTGCCGCGCAGAGTTCTTCAGGATTTTTGCCCGCAAATTTCCTTCTTGCCAAAATTGCCTACATCGAAAAAGACTATGACGGGTCGGCAAAACTCCTTGACGAGGTTCTGTCAAAAAATCCCGATTTTGTTGACGCTCTGTTGCTAAGGGGGCAACTGAACCTCCTTCGAAAGAAAACCCCGCAGGCCCTTGCCGATTTTCATCACGCTCTCAAGGTCAATCCAGCTTCCGAGGGCGCTTTGCAACTGATGGGCCTCGCATACCTTAAGGAAGAGGATATCGGCAAGGCCAGGACAACGTTTCAGCAACTGCTAACCGTCGATCCCAAACTTTCCGGCCAAAGGGCTCAACTGGCCGAACTCGACATCCGTTCGGGCGACTTCCAGGCGGCGATCGATAATTTGCAGGTCCTCATCGATCAGGGGGCAAAAGAGCCGGGTCTTCATCTGCTCTTAGGCGCGGCCTACCTGGGCAATAAAGACCCGGCCGACGCCAAGGGGTTGCTGAAGAAATACATCCAGGAAAGTCCGCAGGACGGGCGAGGAAAGTACTTATACGGACTGGCCCTCAAAGCGCAGGGTAATGAGGCGGAGGCGGAGAGTTTCTTTGAACAAGCCCTGCATGCCACCCCGCCCGTAAAGGATGCCCTGGCTCAGCTCATAGCGGTATGCATAGCCGAAAAGAAGCTCGATTCCGCATTGAAATACCTTAACGACCAAATCGGGGCGGCTCCAAACGATGTTCAAGGGTACCTTCTCCTTGGCCAGGTCCGGTTTTTGCGCAAGGAAAAGGAGCAGGCGGAGGCGGCTTGGGTTAAAGCGATCGCAATAGATCCCGGGTTCATCCCGGCCCGTATGGACCTTGCCCAGTTTTACGCCGGGAATAACGAATCGGACAAGGCGTTTTCCCAGTTAAACGAGATTATTAGAAGGAATCCCAAAAACGTTGGCGCCCTGATGTTTTCCGGGATTTTGCACCAGGGAAAAGGGGACATCGCCGAGGCCCGCAAGGCTTATGAAGCGGTGCTTTCCATCAATCCGACGTATGGGCCGGCGGCAAATAACATGGCCTACATTTACTGCGAATACGATCACGACTACGGGAAGGCGCTTAGTCTTGCGCAAACGGCAAGGCAGCAGGAACCGACTAACCCCGATGTTGCCGATACGCTCGGGTGGGTGCTCTATAACCAAAAAAACTATTCCATGGCGTTGACTTATTTACAGGAAGGCGCCTCAAAGCTGCCCGATAACGCTGCGATCCTGTATCACCTCGGAATGACGCAATATCGGCTGGGAAACATAACTGAGGCAAAGCAGACGCTAAGCGCGGCCTTGAAAAAAGGGGGCGCCGATTTCAAAGAAGCCGCCCCGGCCAGACAGGCCCTTAGCGAAATGGCGAAATTGCCCGCTGCGGGGCCCCAGGGCAAATAGGAGGCCGGCCCCGGGTCTTTTACTATGTATCTCGGACATTTCGACGTGAACCTGGCAACCTGCATCGCGGCCTCCATCTTGTGCGCCGCAACGGGTTGTGTTGCGCTCGCTCGCGACGCTCGCTCGCCGGCATACCGCTCCTTTGCTTTCGGGATGGCGGTGATGACCGGCGAAACCATAGTGTCTTACCTGGCCATGAACGCTTCAACGCCCGAGCAGGCCCTGATGTGGTCCCGTTGGGGCCTGAACGTCGCGGCGTTACTGCCCGGAAGCTGGCTTGTTTTCAGCCTGAGCTATGCACGCCGCAATTTCGATGAATTTAGCAGTACCTGGAAATGGGCGCTGATTGCGGCTTTTGTAGTGCCGGTGGGGTTGGCTTCCCTGGGATGGAACAACCTTTTCGGACCCTATGCGGAAGTGTCGGACATCGGCTACTGGATCATGCCCATCGGCTTGTGCGGCCGTGTCTTTTATGTCACCTTGCTGCTGTGTTCGGTGCTTATTCTCGCCAACCTGGAAAAGACCCTCAGGGCAACGCGTGGGGCCATAAGGTGGCAGATCAAGTTTTCCATCCTTGCGGCGGCGGTTATTTTTGCCGCCCAAATATATGTGTGCGCGCATGTCCTGATGTTTTCCTGCCTGAGGAGCGAATTTTTTGGCTTTAACGCCATCACCCTGATCTTTGCAAACGTGTTGTTCATAATTTCAGGGGTGCGCAGCGAGCTTCGCGACGTGAGGGTCTATGTTCCTAGAGACGTTTTTCGCGGGTCGCTAACGACCCTGGTGGTCGGCGCCTACCTCATCGGCGTGGGTCTTTTTGCAAAGTTGACCGTATACCTCGGGGTCGGCATGCCGGCGCTGGGAGTGGGTCTTTTTATTTTTTTCGCTCTTCTAGGCGCTTCGGTTCTGCTGCTGTCCGGGGCCCTACGCTACAAGTTGCTAAGATTCATTCATATTCATTTCCTTAGACCGCGTTACGACTACAGGAAAATCTGGGCCGATTTCACCAGGCAGACCTCCTCGTGGGTCGATATCGATCATGTGTGCGAAGCGATCGTAAAAACGGTCTCCGATGCGTTTACCTCTCCTGCTGTCACGATCTGGCTATTTGAAGACAGCCTCGATAGACCGGTCTTAGGGGCCTCTACCGCCCTTTTGCCCGAAGAGGCCGAAGGGGGCGAAAAACTTGCCGCTTCTCTTTGGGGTTTTGTGCGCGACCAACGGGCCCCCTACGATCGGGAGAATGCGAATGGCTCGCCCGCGATTTCCACCGAACTTCTCAAAGAGGCCGGTATCCGGTATTGTGTGGCCCTTAGCGCAGGAGGAGAATTCCTTGGCATGCTGACCATGGGAGAAAGGAGCGGTCGGGCTTTTTCCGTTGAGGATTTTGATCTGTTGCAGACTTTTGCCGACCAGGCCGCCGAATTGATATTAAATCACAAGCTTTTCGAAAGTCTCGGGCAGGCCAGGGAGGTGGAAGCTTTTCAGGCCTTGTCCACCTTCTTTGTCCATGACCTCAAAAATGTTGCCTCCACTCTGTCTCTTACTCTTTCCAATCTTCCCATCCATTACGGCGATCCGGCATTTCGGGCCGATACGCTCAAAATCATGACAAAGAGCGTTGAGAAAATCCGTGACATGTGCGGCCGACTGTCGGCACTGGAGCGAAAAGTCAATTTGAGTGAGCGCGAATGCGATTTAAATGAACTCATCTCCGGCGTCTTGTCCGATCTTAAGGTTTCCAACCCGCTTATAGCCGAACTCCAACCCGTGCCCGTGATTTCCCTTGATCCGGAACAAATCCGGAAGGTAGTGGTCAACCTGGTATTGAATGGCTGCGAGTCCTCTGGCAGCGGCGGGGAAATCCTGGTTTCCACCAGCTCGGAGGGCGACTGGCTGCGTTTTTCGGTAACCGACCGGGGCTGCGGAATGTCCTCGGAGTTCATGGATAAATCGCTTTTCCGTCCCTTTAGGACAATCAAAAACGGCGGATCGGGCATCGGGCTCTACCAGAGCAGGATGATAGTCGAGGCTCACGGAGGCCGGATCGAGGCGCGAAGCCGGGAAGGGCAGGGAAGTTCCTTTTCCGTTTTCTTACCGCTCAGGGGGCAAAATCCATAACGGTGGTTTCGTATTTCCTGAAACTTTTGAAAGTTCTATTACACATTTGCCGGGGATATGCGTGTTCCCTGCCGGCTATCGTGACGGAGCCACGAGATGGATAAACCTGGACTGCTGATTGTAGATGACGATGAGTCCATTTTGTTGTCGATGAAATGGGCCTTTGCCAAGGAGTATGAAGTCTTTCTGGCGGGCAAAAGGACGGACGCGCTAGATGTTTTGAGGCGAGAACGCCCGCCGCTGGTAACTCTTGACCTTGGACTGCCCCCCGACGATCGAGGTGTCGAAGAGGGTTTTCTAGCTCTTGGGGAGATGCTCGAAGAAGACCCCTCGGTAAAGGTTATCATCATATCCGGCCAGAGCGAAAGGCAAAACGCACTCCGAGCGGTGTCGCAGGGGGCTTATGATTTTTTCTGCAAGCCTGTTCAGGTCGAGGAAGTAAGCGTTATTTTGCGGCGCGCGCTCAGGCTGCACCAATTGGAAAAAGAGCATGTGGAGCTTCATGCCGCTAAGGTTAGAGATTGCCTTGATGATCTGATCGGGACCAGTCCACAGATGGAGAGGGTTTTCGAGACCATAGAGAAGGTCGCGGGGACCGAAGCGCCGATCCTTATCTGTGGAGAAAGCGGAACAGGTAAGGAACTGGTGGCCAAAGCGCTTCATGCAAGAAGCCTCAGGAGGGCGGGGCCTTTTGTGGCCATAAATTGCGCGGCCATCCCGGAAAATCTTCTCGAAAGCGAGCTGTTCGGACATGAAAAGGGGGCTTTTACCGGCGCGCACGCGCAAAGGAAGGGGCGCATAGAGCTGGCGCACAAGGGCACCCTGTTTTTGGATGAAATCGGAGACCTCTCTTTAAGTCTTCAAGTGAAGTTGTTGCGATTTCTTCAGGAACACCAGATCGAACGGGTGGGAGGCCGAAAGGAAATCACTATTGACACCCGGGTGATTGCGGCCACCAATGTGGATCTGGATAAGGCGATAGGGGAAGGCCGCTTCCGGGAAGACCTGTACTACCGGCTGGGAGTGGTGAAGATGCGGATCCCGCCTCTTCGAGAAAGAGAGGGAGACGTAGAGCTTTTGGCTATTAGTTTTCTTCAAAAATACTCGGCGGAACAGAAAAAGAGGGCTTTAGGGATCACTCAAAAAGGACTTTGCGCTCTTAAGGACTATAATTGGCCGGGGAATGTGCGGGAGCTGGAAAATCGGATGCGCAGGGCGGTCATTATGGTCCAGGGTAGAAAGGTTTCCGAGGAAGACCTAGAGCTGGAAGGCGGCCCGAAGGCCGGCGCGATGACTCTTCGGCAAGCTCGTGAGAAAACGGAGCGGGAGATCGTGCTCCGAGTACTTAAGCAAAATAATTTCAATATGGCGAAATCGGCGTCCGAGCTGGGGGTCAGCCGCCCAAATCTCTACGAACTGATCGACAAACTAGGGATCAGAAAAGAGACCAAAATCGGCAGATCGACCCCCTAGCGTCCTGGCTGAAAGAGTGAGTGCTATTTGACTGTGAGCCTTTTTTCTATGGCAAATGCCGTAAGGGATGAAGCGCTGTGCAGGTCGAGTTTTCTCATCAGGTTGGCGCGATGTTTTTCGACTGTTTTTACGCTTATGGCCAGGTTGCCGGCAATCTCCTTGTTTCTGTTGCCTTTGGCGACCATTTTCAGGACCTGTCGCTCACGCTGGGTGAGGGCCTCCCAGGAGGAAGAGGACTTGACGTTGCGTCTGCCCTCCAGGTAGCCCTCGATCACCTTCCCCGAAATCGATGGGCTGATGTAGCTTTTGCCGGCAAAAAGGTCCTCGATTGCAACCGCTAGTTCTTCATAGGTTGCTTCCTTTAGTATGTAGCCGTCGGCCCCGCTGCGAAGAGCTCCCAGGATGTGGTCTTCGGTCTTGTGGACGGTGAGGACGAGGACTTTTGTGGAGGGGCTAAGTCTTTTTATCTCCCTGATCGCCCGTGTGCCGTCTTGCTTGGGCATGGCGATGTCCATGAGGATAAGGTCGGGGGGGTGGGATTTGACCGAGCGGACGGCCTCGGCGCCGCTTTGTGCCTCTCCGACAACGGCAAGCTCGGGATTGGATGAAAGGAGCATTTTTAGCCCTTCCCTAAGGATTGTGTGGTCCTGGGCGATAATGATTTTCTTTTTTTCAGACATTAGCCGCACCCTTTTTTAAAGTTCGTTACAGGAACGGTTCTCCTATACTACGGTTCCATCCGGGAAATCGGGCAGCCGGTTTTTTTTAAAATCGGATTGTTTTAAAGTGGACCTCATCGGTTAGGAAAAGTGAAGGAGAAAAAGGGCGTGGTTCAAGGCCTGGCGGCAATCGCGGAATGAGTAGAAGACAAAAAAATTTTTTAAGGATCTCTTACATGCTTATCGGCGACTACACTACGGAATTTGTGCGCATCTCGTGCGGGTCGGAAACCGGGGCGCCCGACCTTGTGATCCATCTCGATCGGGACATCAGCGAGGTTATCCCCTACCTCAACACCGTGTTCGAGGGCTTTCAATACACAAAGGAGCCTCGTTCGGTATCCTTTAGACTGGGGGATGGAAAGCTGGTGGTGGTCCATCCGCGGAAAATCTGCGTAAGCGCTCCCGGTGACAAGAGCGAGGGGGAGAAAATCATCGAGGGGTTGCTGGAAAAAATCAACGACACCTGGGAGCGACGGGGTGAAATCGAGCCGCGCACGGGTAGCGCCGCTAGTCCTCAGGTGCTAGAAATTCTAAGACTTCTTCCCCGGACCAACTGTGGTCTTTGCGGCGAGCCAACTTGCATGGTATTTGCCTCTCAAGCGGCAAAGGGGAGGAAGACTCCCGAGGAGTGCCCGCCGCTCGAAGGGGGGGAGAAAAAGTCAAAACTCGCAGAATACCTGGCGCGATTCGACTTTGGACCAGAAAAAAAATAGGTAGTATGGGCAAAGAGGTCTTCTTCGCAGGTCAAAGCTTTGCCCCTCAAGCCTCTATCAGGATGTCGGGTTCTGTGTCGGGGCGTCGAGGGTCGTGAACCGAAGTGTTGAAGCAGACCAGAAGATTAGGCCTGTCCCCGATGTTTTTGAAGGCGTGCGACACCCCGGCCGGGACAGTGAACCGGATGGGGCGACCGCCTGCTACAACCCGCTCGGAGATCTCGCATCCGTTTCGGAAACGGACTAAAGTTGCACCATAAACGGCGATGGTCTCCGTTCCCAGCCGGTGACGGTGATTGCCGCGAACGGCGCCGGGCTCGGAGAAAACGACGTGCACATTGCGTTGGGCGCCGAGGGCGTCGGGGCCAAGTGGTTCGTACACCGCGCCGCGCCCGTCGAGGTGAACTCCGATTTCTTCGACAATCACTTCCATGGGGCGAAGGTGTTCCTTTTTGTCTTGGGTCGGACGCCGAAAATAAGAGACGGGCTCAATTCAAGGAAGAGACCCTCACGGCCTGGCATCCCCTTTTGCCCGCCTTACGGTAAGGCTTTCGCCGCCCTTGCCCAGATTGTCCGTATCCACCTCGTCTATTACGACAAGAATCGTCTCCGGGTCCTTCCCGAGGGTGTCCACCAGAACCTGGGTGACTCCGCTTATGATTTTACTTTTCTGTTCGGCCGTAGCGCCGGATTTTGCAATTTTAACGTTGACATAGGGCATGACGATTTCTCCATGGTTTGTGGGTTAATCCTGCTTTAATATAACATTGTCAACTGTTATTTGAACCGTAATATATTTAACGTCGTCAGTCTGTAATTGCCCTAGCGGCACTTCAATTTTATTCCATTGTCCCGGTATTAAATGCTCTTTAAATGTTTGATTTATCGTTTTTAAAGATTTTTGCCACTCATCATAAGAATCAGGTCCGCTGGGGGTGAATGTTTTGCCGTAACTTAAGCGCAGGGTGAATTCCGAGAACTCCGATGTGGAGGGATTACCGATATTTAAGAGCAATTTAGAACTATTTTTAGACATAGTTATTCCGGAAAGCGATATCAAAAGCGATCCCAGATCGGTGTCCAATCTTTGAACGCCTTTGAAATCATTTTGGAAGATACATATTTTATGCTTGTTTACGTCCGAGTCGAGTACCGCATACTTGGTTCCAAGTGAATTTAAAGAGGAATCAAAAGCGGTAAACCTCTGATCGGTATTAGTGCGTTGAGAGTTAAGTTCCTGGTGAACGCCTGCTAACTGCAATTCCAGACTGTGGATTTTTCCATTGAGTCGCGAGATTTGCTCCTGTTGCCTTTTGACTATCTCGGGTTGTTTAGCCAGTTGTTTTAGCCTCTCGCATCCGCTCAAGAGGAAAAGGGCAAAAATGAGGATGGATAGAGTAAGCCGGCTCTTGCCCCGCCCTGGAACTGCGCCGCATGTAACCATCTTTACACACCTGCCTTCCCTTATTTGTCCCGGTTGTCTCTTACCACGATCTTCCGGCCTATCCCGGTAGCTTCCAACATATCCGCCAGAAAACTATGCCTTCGATCATACAGGTTTTTTTCAGACTTTTCAATTTTCCCTCAGTCCCCTCCATGGATCGGTGTAGTGAAATACCGATTGAGAAAACCTTTATAGAGATTTAGAATACCCTTTTCGACTCTTTGGAGTAATTTTGATGCATGCGATAACACAAATCGTAAGCGTTCACCACAGACTCTCATGTTGCTTCGGAACACCCAAAGCAATGAAAAGATGTTCCGGGGGCAGGTTCTTTTCCAACGCAGCGCTGGTTAGCCGCGACAAAACCAAAGCAAACCACAGAGACACGGAGGCACAG
>JARLHO010000114.1 GCA_031292215.1 Syntrophobacteraceae bacterium
AACGGGGTGGCCACCAAGTACCTTCCGAATTACCTGGGTTGGCGAAGGGTGTATGAGAGGCCCCATGCGGTTCTCACGCCCACCGCGTGGATTCAAGCCGCCTTGGGGAGATATCAACATCTAATGTGAACAGAGCCAAATCTTTTACTCTGCCGATAGAAAACCCGATCATCGGGTTTTTTCGTCTAGCTGAATCGTCGCTCGTTTTTGACAGGATCCTTGCCCCCCGATTGGACAGTTGTTTCGTTTCTTCTGGCGCCGGCAGAGTAAATCCCCCCAATCACCCTTTGCGAAAAGGGGGGGGCGAGCTAAGCCCCTCCAGGCGCGAGTCATTGCAAAAGGAGATAGGTGAGCGATCGTATAGGAAACGTCAAGTTTCATTCCCGTTCAAACCGCGTCCGAGGACGCGGCGGCCGGGCTTGAACGCAACTTCGAATCAGAAGGTGATTCCACACTGGGAACTCGGTTGCACTCGTTGATTTTCGCTGTTGACGTGAAAGTCCAGTCGGGTGTAGTCACGCTAACGGGTTTGCCCCATCCCGTGTCGCGTATTGGGCCGCGCTCGGCGCCAAAAAATGATATGCTTTCGGCCTTTAGAGCGATGCCCGACTGTCCGATGAGGAAAGATCGCAAGGTAATAACTTTAAAAGTCCAGCACGGAGATAGAGATGCCATCCGCTGTCACTGCCAAATTGATTAACGCCATGAAACGGACCACCGATCGTATCGATGACTTTCTGGCGACAAACCCGACGATATTCGGTGAAGTTGATCCATCGCCATATAGTTACATGACATTTTGTTCTTTTCTCGTGGTGGCATCCTATGCTCCTGGAAAAGAGCATTTTCCGAATACTTCGGTTGATCGTCAGGAAAGTGATACGGAAGAATTCAAAAATATTATTATCGAGACGATCGCCTACTCTGTATTGCAGCGTCATGCGGGCGCGATCGAATTGATGCGGAGCGAGGCGGAAAAAGATGAGCACGCCGCCAGGACTAAGCAGCAGGTAGAAACATTTGTAAACGGGAAATATATCGAGTATTTCACATATTTCCAGATGGATGTAGAAGAATTGGCAGAGGGGAGGAGCTTGTATAGGGAGCTTTCCACCGCTTTCATAAGAGATGTTTTGGCCGGGAAGGAGTCGGATTCGCCGCAGGAAGGACCCACGGCTGATAATGTGTCATTGGGGCTATGCCTCTCGACTACGATTTCCGGATTGCTGTCATTTTTTGAAAGCGCCTAATTTTGCCTACCATGATAGCCAAACTCGCCGTAAGAAACGCTTAATGCGCTTTGGGCCCGTCGTTACGTAGAACTTGTGCAGAAGCGCTCCAGGCCAAACAGGTAGGCCGGAGCGGCAATCGTTGTGCCGTAGAAAAGTACGGGTTTACTGGTCAGAAACCGGCCGATGGTGTCGTTGCCGAAAGTGCTGCCGGTTACCAGCAGCAGATCGGCCCAATCTGCTGCTTCGACCGTTTTTTCAGGGCCTTCCACAACCGTTCCGAACTTTTCCCGGCCGATGTTGTCCGCATCGAGGTCGAGCAGACGGAAGGGAAATGTTTTGGCCACGGCCTCGGCAATGCACGGCTGAAAGCCCACCTGGGTGACCTTCACGCGGCCGAAACGCTCCAGGATATAGGAGGGGATCCTGGCTGCGCATTCGGTTGGCCCCTTGTCCCGGCAATGGACGGTGTGATCGATTAGGCTAAGATGTCTAAATACCGCATTGAGGGCGGCGAGGAAAACCGCCCGGCGGTAGTTATTCTTAAGGGGCATGTCGAATATTTCACCCAGGCTGCCTTCAAAGTCGCCAAAATGATCGCTGAAAGCCTGCCCGAAGGCCCCGCGAAATTCGGCCTGCATCAGGCGCTCCCGACCCTTTTGCAACGGAAAGTCATCGCGTTCCGGGTCGCCGATTGCTTCCTCCGTGCTAAGAGCACGCGCTCGGATGACGACCTTTTCCCTGAGTAGATCGTTTTCTCTTACGGGCCGTAGAGCGCGGTTTTTTACCTCGTCATAAATATCGTTCATTTCCCTCTCCTTCCCGACAGGACACCCGGGAGTGTGTTTCGTGTAAAAATAGCACAAGGACTACTTGGTATCCATCCGGAAACTTACCGGTGGGCAATGTCCACTTATCCCTTGGCGAAGAATCGCTAGATGGGGCTTGGGCTCAATCGCCCCCCTTTTTTTCAAAGGGGGGTTGGGGGGATTTCGAGAACTCCGTCCATGTTCTTAGGAATATAGAGGTCGAAAAACCTGAGTACTGATAACCCTAAATTTGCAAGGATTCTTCTCTCATCTTTTATCCTGCCCTAGAGAGCCTGTTCTGCATCGGTCATCCTCTTGCGCAGTTTTCTCGCGAATGGTTTCATGCCGCCGCTAAAGGGAAGCATTTTAAAAACCCCCCCAACCCCTTGCAAAAAATTGAGGGATCGAGCCAAGCCCCTCCATGCGAGTCATTGCAAACCCGAATAGATCGGCTGCTACGTCGGGGTGACCAGTGCGAGTGCTAACGCCGTCACCGGAAATGTCCTGATCTATTTTGATTTTATGAGGTCCTATTCTGTTTTAAATCAAGGCGGGTTTGTGGCAATATTATCCGCGCTATTTCCTATTATTTTATAAACCCGAGGGGGATGGATTGCTGAAAATACCTGCGGAAGAAATAGCCGGTCGCCTTGTGAGCTTACAGGGACTTCTGGCGAAAAACGGCGTCGATGTGGCTATAATTCGCCATAATGCGGATCTCTTTTATTTTACCGGGACAGTCCAGGATGCGCACCTGGTTGTGCCGGCCGGCGGAAATCCCGTGCTGTTTGTTCGAAGAAATCTCGAACGGGCAAAGGAGCAGACACCGCTTCGTCCCATCGTGGCCATGAAAAGTCTTAGTGAGCTTGCGGGAGCAGTGTCTGCGGCGAGCCAAACCCGCGAGCCCGGCGTCATCGGGCTAACACTGGACGTCATGCCCGCCAATTTATTTTTCATGTTCGATGAAAAACTGTTCCCCAAGCAGACGATAAGAGACATAAGCCCTCTGGTGCGTATGGTTCGCTCGATAAAATCCGCCTGGGAGATCGAGCAGATGCGAAATGCGGCCAAGGTGGGCGATCTTGTCAAGGCGGCCGTGGTCGACTTCCTTCGGGAGGGTGTAAGCGAACTGGAACTGGATGCGGAGTTGGAAGCCGTTGCCCGCAAGGCGGGCAATATGGGACTCTACCGCGTCAGGACCTACAATAACGAGATGGGTTTTGGCCATATCCTCTCAGGCGCAGAAGGTGCGATCCCCGCCTATCATGATGCCCCGACCGGTGGCCCCGGGCTCTGTTCGGCCTTCGGGCAGGGGGGCGGAATTCGAAAAATTGGACGAAACGAGGTGGTAAGCGTCGATAATCTCGTTTGCGTAAATGGCTACCACAATGACAGCACTCGGAATTTTTGCATCGGTCGGCCTCCTCAAAGGCTTGCCGAGGCCTATGATTTCATAAAATCGGTGCATGTCCGCTTTCGCGAACTCGCCCGTCCCGGCAGTGTCGCCGGGGAACTCTACCAGACGGTCGTTCGATGGGCCGAAGATGGCGGATGGGGAAAGTGGTTCATGGGACATGCCGAACCGAGGATATCATTTGTCGCCCATGGCATCGGGGTCGAGGTGGATGAATTCCCGTTTATCGCAAAGGGCCAGAAAATGGCGCTCGAAGAGGGGATGATATTTGCGTTCGAGCCCAAAATCGTTATTCCCGGTGTGGGATTGGTCGGAATCGAAAATACCTATCTTGTAAACTCCGCCGGTATCGAGTCGCTAAATATTGCCAGTGAAGAGCTGATAATACTGTAAACCCTTGCGGGGTTGGCGCAGGAGGAAATCGCACCTGCCCCGCAAGGGTTCCCGGCCGTTTTGATTTTGTGAAAATTTAGCTTTTCGTGCCGGCTAATCTATATTAAAATAGTAAAGAATGCATATAACGCATGGAACGCCTCGACCTTGCGGCCGCTGTTCCGACTCACTAAGCTAGTGTTACGTCCCGTAAGTTATATGTTATTGCCAACAAGCCAACGACGTAGGGTGGGCACGGCTTTTTTGTGCCCACCGGCTGCTTTTCAGTATCGTTGAATTTTCGGGACGCAACACTAGAAGCTAAAAGTTCATCTCCAGCTCGATTCATCGCTTTAGAAGCAAATTAATTGCCGCGTGGTCGATGTCGAATCTCCTCGGATGAAAGAAGGTACCTGGATCGCATGGAAGCGTGGCGCGGTGGCGTAAGGCCGTTTTTAAACCCGGTTTGTTTTAACGGTGACACTGCTGTGCAAGCCATGCAAGGAGCCCCGTTATGTACCATCTTTTGAATTTGCGCGCATGCGGGCGCCGTGTCGATATCGCAGCCGATCTGCCGGTCGCGCTGGTCGACAGTGAAGACGTCCTGGTGGCGGCGGTAAGCAAAAGCGGCCATCTCATCTATCACAACCGCTCCTTCATGAAGGCCTATCGGAACCGCATCGCAGTGGCGGGGGGGATGAATCTGCGCGATGCGCTTCCCGAGTTGTGGCGTCGGATTCCGGACCTTCGTAGAGAGTCCCGAGACGATCTGGTAAAAGTTATCGACATCCATTCCGGGGTATCGGTAAATCCTATCGGCCATTTGCTGGTTTCGTTCAAGGAAGGCGCCAGGGACAATGGCGCCGTGGATTTTCGAGCGATGCTCGCCGAGCCCGAACACCCGCTGTTTTTGAATTCCTATATCGGCTTTTATGTCGCCGACCCTGAGGCGTATACGATACGGGTCAACCCGGCTTACGAAAAAATCGCCTTTCTCCCGGAAAGCGACCTTGTGGGCAGAAACTTGAGAGAACTCGAGGAACGGGGTTATTTTTCGCGTAGCGTCACCCTGCGCGTGCTCGAACAGCTTAAGCAGGGGAGCGCAAAAGACGTTACCCTTTTCCAGAAGATCATAACCGGGCAGGAAACCGTCGTTACGGGCAGGCCGATCTTTTCCGATGAAAAGAAATTGGAGTATGTACTGACCCTTGTGCAAAACATATTGCCGCTCGAAAAAATCGTTCGCAAGATCGAGGAATCCGAAGACAGGAGGCAGGTTTTCCCGCTTCGGGCAAAACCGGTTGGCGCCGGCCCGGCCGGGAATCGCGAGCGCATCGATGTCGTTTTTCCGGTGTTTGCCGACCTGCCCATTGTGGCGACAGACCCTTTGTCGCGCGCGGTGATGAGGCAGGCAGTCCACGCCGCCGGCTACAAATCGCCCGTTCTTCTCTGCGGGGAGACCGGGGTTGGTAAAGACGTCATGGCGCAATACATTCACCGGGTCGGTTCCCGAAACGGAAATCTTGCCTTTGTCGCCATAAATACCTCTGCCATTCCTCAGGAACTACTCGAATCCGAGCTGTTCGGCTATGAAGAGGGCGCATTTTCCGGGGCCAAAAAGGGGGGGAAACGGGGGCTTTTTGAGGAGGCCCACGGCGGAACGCTCTTTCTAAATGAAATCAGCGAGATGCCCCTAAACCTCCAGGCAAAGCTTCTTTCCGCCCTCGATGAGGGCGCGGTGAGGCGCCTTGGCGGAAGTAAAACGAAAAAGGCCGAAGTCCGCATCATTTGCGCAACCAACAGGGACCTTGGCCGATGCGTGGCGCAGGGTTCCTTTCGAAGCGACCTGTATTACCGCATAAAAGTTCTGGCCATCGATATCCCGCCTTTACGGACCAGACCCCAAGACGTTCTCCCGCTGATCCGCCATTTCATGATGCAGATAACCCGCAACCACTCCATCATGCGATACTTAAGCGCGGATGTGCAGGACATCCTGCTCAGCTATCCCTGGCCGGGAAACATTAGAGAGCTTAGAAACGTCATCGAGAGGCTGGTGGTTTTTTCCACGACCGAACAGATTTCGGTGGGAGATCTGCCATCGGAAATCCTGGGGAGCCCAGAGGTAAGCCGCGACGGCGAAGAGTTCGACCTGGAGGCCGGATTGTCGCTAAAAGATGCGGTAAGGCGCTTTGAGAGGCACATCATCGAAAAGACGTTAAAAAGATGCGGTCGGGTTTCCGCTGCCGCTTTAGCCCTGGCTATCGACCCTACAACGCTCATCAGGAAACTCAAAAAGTCCGACTAACTCCTGCGTTAATGCAGAGCGCCATGCAAAATTGCAGGCGTTCCCGGGGCGCCCGCCCTTCAACAGTCTTTTTCCTAATCTCTTAGCTCCTTTACCCGCGCCCGTCTTGCAGGATATCCGTCAAAATGTGGCAAAATGTCGATATGGCATCGGGTTTGCTCTTACCCCTTATTGTTACTTTCACTGGAGATGAGGGCAGCGCACCAAAACGGCAAGTGTTCTTCGCAAATGCAGGGAACCATGGAATCTCCGCAACGTTTTGATGAGAAAAGGAGTGTAGGATGAAGCTTTATCTATTTGAGGCCGGCGTTTTGAAGAGTCAAAAACACTACTTTACGCTTGGCCGTGACATCGGCAAGTCTTTCGATGTGCCCGTTCCCTTCCTGCTGATCGATCATCCCAAAGGCAAGGTGCTTTTCGATACCGGCAATGCCTATGAAGTCATCGGCAACAAAGAAGAGCACTGGGGCGGGATCCTTGCCGCCTACGATCCGGTAATGACAGAGGATCAGTGGTGTGTGAACGCCATAAAGAAGGCAGGGGTTAGCCCGGAGGAGATAAAGTATGTTATCCTCTCCCACCTTCATTTGGATCATGCGGGTTGCGTAGGCCATTTCCCCAACGCAAAATATATCGTGCAGCGAGATGAGCTGCACTTCGCCTACGCCCCGGACTATTACATGAAAGCGGCCTATATCCGTAAAGATTTCGATAAAGACGTCCCGTGGGTGATCCTGGAAGGGTGGCGTGACGACAGGCTCGATCTTTTTCTCGACGGCTCGCTGATCATCTATTTCACTCCCGGCCACACGCCCGGCCACCAGTCGCTCTTGGTCAACCTGCAAAACAGTGGTCCCATGTTTTTCGCAGCCGATTCCTGTTACACGCTGGAAAATATCAACGAAGACGTTTTGCCCGGCCTCATGTGGAACGCCGGGGAGACTGTCCGATCCGTTCAGAGAATGAAAAACCTACGGGAGCTCTACGGGGCTCAAATCGTTACGGGCCACGACCCCGAGGCCTGGAAGCAGTTTAAACAAGCCCCGGGCTATTACGACTAAAATAATTAAAAGGCCCCTTGCCTCCGAAACGGACGGCAAGGGGCCTTGACCTTTGATCGCGTGCGCGTCTCGCGCATCATGCCGTTTTGGGACGAGTCCCACTCGATACGTAGATATCCTTAAATTCTGCGGACAGTTGGTCCCTGAACTCGGGGGCGGCTATCGCGATGAGAGCTTCTGCTCGCTGGGCCACGGTTTTGCCCCTGAGGTGGGCCACCCCGTAGTCGGAAACCACGTAGTCCACATCGTTTCGCGATGTGGTGACCGCCTGTCCCCTCTCCAGAACAGACACTATGCGGGAAACCCTTCCCTTGGACGCCGTTGCGGGAAGAGCGATAATGCTGCGCCCGCCCTTGGATATCCGGGCGCCCCTTACGAAATCGACCTGTCCTCCGACGCCGCTGTACTGCCTGGGGCCAAGCGTATCGGCGGCGACCTGGCCCAGAAGATCTACGGAGAGAGCCGAATTGAGGGAGACGAGATTGTCGTTTTTCGCGATATTTACCGGGTTGTTCGTATAATCGACCGGATACATCTCGATCATCGTGTTGCTGTCAAGCCATTTGTAGAACTCCGTTGTGCCCATCGCAAACGTGATGACGATCTTATTGGGGTGGAAGCTCTTCCTGCGGCATGTGACGACCCCTCGTTCCACCAGGTGCATGACGCCGTCGGAGATCATCTCCGAATGGATGCCGAGGTCGTTTTTGTCTTCAAGGAAAGTCAAGGTCGCGTCCGGGATGGCGCCTATGCCCAACTGGAGACAGTCGCCGTCTTGTAAAAGGGAAGCGACGTTTTTGCCGATCGCCTTTTCAGTGTCTCCGATCCTTGGCGGCGACATCTCGATTAGAGGCTCATCGGAGTGAACGAAATAGTTGATGTCGGTTACATGCAGGCTGGAGTCACCGGCTATGCGGGGCATATTGGGGTTTACCTGGGCTATGACCGTGCGGGCGCTCGATGCCGCCTGTTTGGTGTAATCAACCGAGATGCCGAGGCAGACAAAACCCTGCTTGTCGGGCGGCGTCACCTGGATGAGAGCAACGTCTACGGGAAGCGTATCGTTTCGGAAAAGCAGCGGGATTTCGCTAAAAAAACAGGGCGTATAGTCCCCGCGCCCCTCGTTTATCGCCTGCCGGCTGGTAGCACCCACAAAAAGCGAATTGTGGCGGAAAGATTCGCAGTGCTCTGGCAGGCAATACTGCGCTTTGCCCATCGCAACCATGTGAACTATTTCAACGCCCCGCAGCTCTTTTGCCCGTTCGACCATAGCTGTCGTAAGCCCCCGGGGTTCGCCGCACGCATGGGCTACGACCACGCGGTCTTGAGGCTTAATGGCTTTTACCGCGGTTTGAGCGCTAACTGTGCAGCCCTCGTAATGATCTTTCCAGTTCATGAGGATCTCCTTTATATTTCATTCGAAGCGATTTTTAAAAGCTTCTCCACTATGGCCAAAGCGATCCGGGTCCCGGGGACCTCGACCTCGTCGACCGTCGTTCCGCACACCAGGACCCAATGGCGGGCAAAAGACAGGAGCTCGGGATGTTTGGCGCATCCCGAGCCGCACCCGCATATCAGAATGCCAAAGTCCCGGGGGACCGGGGCCGTCCCGTGAATCAGCGTAAATCCCTTCGGTAAAATGGTTTCGATTTCCCTGCCAATCCCTGCTCGATCGATTGCGGGATTGCAGCCGCCGCAGTATTTGATGCCAACGGTTTTAAGAGCCTCCATGGGATAGCGATCCAACCGCTGGAGAAACCCTAACTGATTCCTGCCAGCTCTTTAGCCAGTTGTTTTTTGTGATCCAGGTTTCCCTGCCGCGATATCATTATCCGTTGGGCCTGAGGGGAGCCGGCGCCGTGCATGGATTCTGTCCGATAGCCCACGGCCGCAGTTCCAAGCGTTATGTTTTCAATCAGCCGCAATACTCTCATCCTGTGTTCGGTCGGAAATCCCCCCGCCCCGCGCAAATACTTGCGCACGACGTCGCCGATCTCCGGGTTTGCGAGATCTTTTTCCGAGGGCATCGTGACCATGATGCCGCCTGCGATGTCTTCGGCAAGCCGTGCAATTTCATAGGGAAATCGCGTGACGTTCTGCTTGCAGACATTGGCCAGAAGAAGGTTTATGAGATAGGTCCCCGACTCGGTTTTTGTCCCCTCCGCCGAACAGGCGATCCCGCAGGCATAGAGGGTTTCGTTTAGATGAGTCATCTCGATTAACTTGTCCTTTACATGGGAGGCCTTGGCCGCTCCGTTTAGATCGGCGGCAAGGGCTGCCGCCCCTATCAGGACGTCTCCCACCCCCACCTTGCACCCACCGTAGCTCTGGCGGTGATAGCCCGCGAAACGCTCAACGAGCAACCCGCTAAATTCGTGCTCTGCGCACATGAAGACGTTTTCCCGGGGAATAAAGACGTTTTCAAAGACCATCAAAGCTTCATGGCCCCCAAACTTCGCATTGCCCACATCCATATTTCCGCCTTCGAGCTTTCGCGTATCGCACGACTGGCGTCCGTAGATGTAGTAGATCCCCTCGGCGTCGGCGGGGCAGGCAAAGGAAACCGCATAATCGGCGTCGTCTTTTCCCATCGCTATGGTCGGCATGACCAGGACCCAGTGAGAATTGAGCGCTCCGGTCTGATGGGCCTTGGCCCCACGAACCACAATTCCATCTTTTCGCCTTTCGACCACACGCACGTACATGTCGGGGTCTTCCTGCCGGCACGGCGGCAATCCCCGGTCCCCTTTGGGGTCGGTCATAGCCCCGTCCACCGTAAGATCTTCTTCCTGCATCATGAGAAGGAATTTTTCGAACCGTTTATGGTAGTCGGTCCCAAGCTTTCTATCCATTTCAAAGGTTACGGAGTCAACGGCGTTGATCGCGTCCATTCCCACACAGCGCTGAAAGCAGGCCCCGGTCTTTTGTCCCAGCAGCCGCTGCATCTTGACCTTTCTCACCAGGTCGTCGGTGCTTTGGTGCAGGTGACAGAAGCGGTTGACCGTTTTGCCGCTCAGGTGGGACTTTGCCGTCATAAGATCTTCGTGGAGGGGGTCTTCGGCAAGAGCGTAGGTC
Organism: Syntrophobacteraceae bacterium; assembly: GCA_031292215.1. Taxonomy (GTDB): domain Bacteria; phylum Desulfobacterota; class Syntrophobacteria; order Syntrophobacterales; family Syntrophobacteraceae; genus SbD1. Next base: position 10,269 of record JARLHO010000114.1, read on the forward strand.
ATCTTCACCGAATTCATCGAAGGCCGGATGATCGGGTGATCCACCGGGTTATCGATGCGCTCGCCCAGAAGATATACTTTAAGATTTAGCTTTCGCAGGCTATCTTCATACTGTTGCGCGGTCTTAAGTGCCATGTCGTTTCTCCTTGCTGCTTCTTAAGGATTGATTCTTTATAGAGACAAGAGATCCCGGATGGATGTGAATACCAGGTAGCGTTCAAGTTTAGCCAGTCCCTACCGGTAACCATTGTAGATGGGTGAAACGAAGTGCAACCCATCGCTTCGAGGAGTCTTTATTTAGCTCTCCTGAAGCCTTTTGTGAGTGGGCGCGCCCGTTATCCTTACAATTCCCCACACGTTCGCCCACTTACCCCTTAACGGAGACGCGCAAGAAGGGGCTTGGCTCAATCGCCCCCCTTTTTTTCAAAGGGGGGTTGGGAGGATTTCGACTTCGTTCGTTGAGATGCCGATGCCGGGCCTTCTATCCATCTGTTACCATGATCATATTCCGGTCACGACACGTTTAGAGCAAAAGAGGTGCCAGGACGGGTAAACTCTGTGGCGAAAGAAAAGGAAAAGACCTTTCCCCGGGGGCTAAACTATAAATATTTGTGATAACAGGATAATTCTTGTGGGGCTTGGACCCGCCCGGAAGGCTTTACTCCGGCCTCCGTTTCCCGGGCGGACCCAAACGGAGGGCAGCGCATGCAGAATTGCACGAACCCGATGCAATTTTGCATGGCTCGTTTACGGGCGGCGTATGATTTGTCGTGTGAGCCTCTCTTTATGACTCAAATGCAGCCTCAGTGGGGGGGCGGGGGCAAAAAAAGAGAGTTTAGGACCCCGAGGTTTTCCACGTCTTCTTTCATGTCCTTGCCTTTCGGGGTCTCGAGAACCATCGGGTGGCGCGCGAACCGGGGATCGTTTAGCAGAAGGCCAAATCCCCGCAGCCCTATTTTCCCCTTCCCGATGTGTTCATGCCTGTCGACCCGGGCGCCGAGTTCCCGTTTGCAATCGTTTATGTGGAAAAACTTTAGCCGCTCCAGGCCGATTGTTTCGTCGAGCTTTTTAAATGTCATCCCGTAGGTCGCAGCGTCTCGGATGTCGTATCCGGCGGCAAATCCGTGGCAGGTATCGTAGCAGATTCCCATCGTGCTCCCAAACGCCGAGGTTTGCAAAATGAAGCCGATTTCCTCAAAGCTCGAACCAAGACTCGATCCCTGTCCCGCCGTGTTTTCGATAAGGACGCTTACCGATTCCACCCGGGAGGTCTCGATCGCCAAGTCGAGATTTTTTACGAGCCGCAGGAGTCCGGGCTCGCTTCCCTGGCCCCCGTGCGCCCCGGGGTGCATCACCAGGTAGGCAATTCCAAGGGCTTCGCACCTTTTGAGCTCTTCGGCAAAAGCTGCGACCGACTGCTGGAGAATCTGCTCATCCTGCGCGGCAAGATTTATGAGATAACTGTCGTGGGCGGCAAGGGGAGGCGCCCCGCATTCCTTCCACCTGGATTTAAAAAGCGCGATCCGCTCGGCCCCGAGTTCTGCGGCGCGCCACTGCCTCTGGTTGGTCGTAAATAGCTGAAGGGCGCGGCCCTTAATTTTTTCCAGACGGTCGAATACGAGGTGGATGCCTCCGGCCGTTGATATATGCGCACCCAAATAAGGCACGAGAGATTTTCCTTTCCGATTCGAGGCCCCCTGGAGTCCCGGCAAATTTGTTTTCTTTCAGGAATGGTTGGAACTCAAAGAGTTTGCAGTCATCCGCGGATAATCGAAGACTATGCGCATGTTGCCTGTGAATTGTCTCATTTTTTGAGCCACGTTGTCTACGTCTCGGTCCTGTTTTCCGGATCAAAACCCTTACGTATCCGACTTTTTAATCCGTCCATGCTCGGGGCGGGCCTTCAATGTAATCCGGTCTCCCACGGCCGTCAAAATCTTACAATTACCCACACATGCGCCCACCTACCCCTTAGCGGAGACTCCCAAGAAAGGGGCTGGGGCCGATCGCCCCCCTTTTTTGCAAAGGGGGGGTGGGGGGATTTACTCTCCAGCAGCTTGCAATGACGCGCATGGATCGGCTGGGCTCGCTCGCCCCCCCCTATTTGCAACTTTGCAAAAGGAGATAGGTGGGCGCATGTGTGGGTAATTGTAAGCATCAAAATAGAGGGTGATGTCCGTAAGGAGCGTGGGTTGATTTGCCTTTTCGCTGTTAAGATGCGCCAAATAGCGCTGCCAACAAGCCGACAAAATGCTATCCTGGGCTTTGGCGCGACCGCGCGGCCAAAGCCCCGCTTGACGGTGTGCACCGTCAAGCGTAAAATCCGTACTAGAGTGCGGGAAGACTGCCTGCGCGAGGCGGCTTCTTGCATGGAAACCCTCTGGCGCTTTAGGTCGGACGACAGGAACAGGGGAGGGCGCCATAAGAGAACCGGCAAAAAAACCTGCAACCTATGAAGACCTATACGACGTCCCCGAAAATTTGATCGGGGAGATCGTTAACGGGGAGCTGACCGTACCCCCCAGGCCCACGAGGAAACATGGCTATGCGGCGACGGCATTGATTGAAGAGGTCGGACCGCCCTATCATCGCGGGCGTGGCGGACCAGGCGGGTGGAGCTTTATCGCCGAACCCGAGGTCATCTTCGGCGAAGACATCATGGCGCCCGACGTGGCCGGGTGGAAGGCGCAAAGATTCCTCTGGGAAGAAGATCGCAATCCTGTCTCGGTCGCACCCGATTGGGTATGCGAAGTCCTCTCGCCAAAGACTGTCCGCAATGACAAAGTACGAAAAATGCCCGTTTATGCTCGCCACGGCGTTGGCCATATCTGGCTGATCGATCCCGCCGCCATGACAATGGACGCCTTCAGGCTTGAATCCGGCAGATGGCTCCTGTTGGCGAGCTTCTCCGAAAACGACAAGGCGCGTGTAGAGCCGTTCCAGGAGATTGAAATCAATCTTGCCTATCTGTGGGCCGAAAGCTCGCAGCCTCCCACACCGTAAGGGGCGGATCTGAAGGGCGCCTGCGGCAAATTTAATTCTTAAGCCTTGTTTAGGCGTTAATCGTTGTCGGTGTCGTCGGAATGAAAAAGGGCGTCGAGGTCACGCGCGGCATGCAAGACGCGGACAACCTCAATGCCGTCTGGCTGGGGCAGATAAAAGACGATGTACCGGCCAATCGGAAAACTTCGCAACCCCTCCGCCAGTTCATCACGCAAGTGCCCTATAAGGGGACGCGCGGCCAAGGTCTGAAGCTTCCGGTCGATCTTTCCAATGAAGGCGTCGGCGCGGGCTTCGATATCGTTCGCGACGTAATCCCATATCTCGGCAAGGTCGCTTTTAGCGCGTGGCCGTGTGACAATGACGGCCATTTAAGCCTCTGGTTGGGTTGTTGCGCGGGCGGCTCTCTTTTTGCGGCCTTCAAGTTTTATTTCTTCGGGGTTCCATGGCGAGGGGGCGCCGCTGTTCAACCCGTCGTGAATGTCTTGTCTCAACTGTGCAAGCTTTGCCTCGCGAAGCCGATCTCGCTCTTCCATGAGGCGCAAGGCCTCGCGGACAACTTCGCTTGCCGATGTGTAAAGGCCGGACGCCACCTTCTGCTTTACCATATTTTCAAGCTGCTGGGTCAGATTGACGTTCATAGTCATCTCAACCTCCTGTTCTCTTCATTTTCGGAAAAATAACAAAGTTGTCAAAACCTGTCAATGATTGACAAGTTTCCAATGCAAGAAGGAGTAGCGGAACCGCACGGGCTCCCCGATCCGGCTTGCCCAAGATTAATTGCTCGAAATGCGATAGTGCGATTGGTCAAGGCCGCGGTATGCGGAAGCTCCGGTTTAAAGTCCTTGGATGAGGGTAAAGCCGACCGCAAGATTGATCGGGATAAATGGAGCGTGCAAGCTGAGCGGGCCAATCTCCTTTTAACCGACCAGAGAGAAAAAAGGTCTTATGATGTAAATTGTTTACTTAGGGCTTGTCCGTAAATAAACCTTTTAGGGATTGCGCCGGATTTTGAGACTGATTTAGTCGCGACGATTGAGCAAAACCGCAGGCGTAGCAGAGCTACGTCGAGGATTTTGCGATTGAGGAGCGGCCAAAGCAGGCCAAAAGCCGGATGCAGGCACAAAGGTTTTATTTACGGACAAGCCCTTAATTTCACTCGATCCTGCAGATATACTTGTACCCACCGCCCACGTCAGTTGCCGCTTCTTTTGCCGCTCCTCGTTTCCGTTTCTCGTTGCCGTTTCTAGTTGCCGCTTTGCAGCTTAAAACAGCCCGGTGGTATAGTCCCTGTGGATCGATGACCCGGGGGGGCGAGCGACCAGGCGGCATGCCGCGGTCGAGGGTCACCCCGCTAGCCTTTGCCGCTCTTTTACAAATGAATAGGACCGCTTCGCACTTCCGATAGCTATTCTCTGCCCTTTGCTGTTAATGCGCTGTTAATAGCTGTTAATAGGCTGTTAACGCACTGTTATTCATGCTGATACCCCTGCTGTTAGCTGGCTGTTATTTTGGGGCTATGAATCGAGTATGATAAGAAAATCAGTGGGTTGTAAAAGGTACGGCTGCGTTTTTCGCTGTTTTATCAGCTTGACCGGCCGATATCGACCACCCCGAATGACTGCATTCTGCGTTGCAATGACGCGCAAGCAGGGGCTTGGCTCGATCGCCCCCCTTTTTTGCAAAGGGGGGTTGGGGGGATTTCGGGTCTGTTCAGCACAGCGGGTTGTAATGCCTCACCGCTTTCCCCTTCGTTGCCGGCCCCCGGGAAGCGTTGGCAGCCGCCCCTTCAGATCGGAGGCCGGCTCGGTGTATCAGCGCCGCTTCAGCCTTTTTTGCGCTGAGAAGGACTGCGTTAGAACAGAATACACCCGCCACCAAGACTCCCGAGTTTGCCTTTCGGCCGATTTTAAACTATCCTGAATCGTTTACCTGGATGAGAACCGTTCGAAGATGAGTTTACCATACCTCACGGGAGGATATAATGATAGAGCGTTACAGTAATCCGGCGATGGCCCGCATCTGGACAGTCGAGAACAAATACCGCAAGTGGCTCGATGTGGAGCTTGCGGTTTGCGAGGCTCTTTGCCAAAGAGGGGCGATTTCGCGGGAAGACTTTAAGACCATAAAGGAGAAGGCCGATTTTGATGTTTCAAGAATCGATGCGATCGAGCAGGAGACCCATCACGATGTCATAGCGTTTCTTACCTGCGTGGCCGAATTCGTAGGTCCGCCGTCACGCTTTATCCATGAGGGGCTGACCTCCTCGGATGTCTTGGATACCGCGTTCGGGCTGCTGCTAAGCGAAGCCTCGGACCTCCTTTTGGAAGACCTCGACAAGCTGCTCTCCGTTCTCAAAAAAAGGGCCTTCGAGTTTAAAGATGTTGTGGAAATGGGTCGCTCCCACAACATCCATGCCGAGCCGATCACTTTCGGGCTAAAACTTGCGATCTGGTATTCCGAGATGGAAAGAAACCGGGAACGCATGCTTCAGGCCCGGGAAAGCATTCGGGTGGGAAAAATATCGGGTGCTGTGGGCACTTTCGCAAACACGGCCCCGGAAATCGAGGAAGCCGTCTGCCGGAGCCTCGGACTCAAAACGGCTGCTGTGAGCACGCAAATCATCCAGCGGGACCGCCATGCCCAGTTTTTTTCAACCATCGCCATCATCGGCTGTTCCATCGAAAAGATCGCCACCCAGATCCGGTTGCTCCAGCACACAGAAATTAGAGAGGTGGAAGAGTTTTTCTCCCCCGGCCAGAAAGGCTCCTCGGCGATGCCGCACAAACGAAATCCGATTTCGTCCGAAAACCTCTCGGGCCTTGCCAGGGTGCTCCGGGGAAATGCCCTGGCCGCAATGGAAAACGTGGCGCTGTGGCATGAGCGAGACATAAGCCATTCCTCGGTCGAGCGGGTGATAGGTCCGGATTCCACCATTTTGCTCGACTACATGCTGGTTCGTCTTACGCGCGTTGTCGACCGGCTTACGGTATTTCCGGAGAATATGAAACGCAACATGGCGGCTTCGGGAAACCTTTTTTTCTCCCAGCAGGTGCTGCTCGCTCTCATCCAGAAGGGGCTTAGCAGAGAAGATGCCTATCGCATGGTCCAGCAAAGCGCCATGGAAGTCTGGGGGAAACGGGGCGACTTAAAAGATCAACTGCAAGGCGACCCCCGGGTGGCCGCTTTTTTAACAGCCAAAGAAATCGACTCAATATTTGATCTCGACTATCACCTCAAAAATGTGGACGTGATATTCGAACGGGTCTTTGGGGAGAAATAGTGAATTCTAAACCGGAACTACTCGCCCCGGCGGGAAATGTCGAATCCTTTTACGCCGCCGTGCAAAGTGGCGCCAACGCGGTCTACCTCGGACTGAAAAAATTTAGCGCAAGGGCGACCGCTGCAAACTTTACCCTCGGCGAGCTGGCAACGATTGTCCCCTACGCGCACAAACGGGGCGTTCGGGTGTACGTGGCCTTAAATAGCCAGGTCGTATCGGGTGAGCTCGCAAGTCTTATCGATACCCTCGACGCCCTGTCATCTCTTAAGCCGGACTCGCTCATTGTCCAGGATGCAGGGATTTTCCATATCGTCCGGCGCCGCTTCCCGGCCTTAAGGCTCCACGCCTCAACGCTTGCGGCCGTCCATAATTCCGCGGGCGTACGGGTGCTTCAGGCGATGGGGGCGCGCCGGGTGGTGCTTGCCAGGGAGTTAACCCTCGAAGAGATAGAAAAGATATACGACACCACCCGGGCCGAACTGGAAATATTTATCCACGGCGCGCTCTGCTATTCCTACTCGGGGCTTTGCCTTGCCAGCGGCTACCGCGGCGGGCGAAGCGGGCTTCGCGGCGAATGCGTCCAGCCGTGCCGGCTTAAGTTTCACCAGGGAAATAAAGACGGGTATTTTCTTTCCTGCGGCGATCTGTGCGGGCTGGAATTGGTCTCGAAAGTTAAGCCGATCGTTTCCGCGATAAAAATTGAGGGCCGGATGAAGCCCGCGTCCTGGGTGGCCGGCGTGGTAAAGGCCTACCGCCTTGTCCTGGATGCCGAGTCTTTGGACGAAGAGAAAAAAGCCGTGGTCGAGGCAAAGGAATTGCTCGCGCTAAACCCGTCCAGGCGACTTAGTCCCGCGCGCCTTGGCAATGCGGGAGCCGCCGAAATTCTAACGCCTTCCCGTTCGGGATCTAACGGCCTGTGGTCTGCCACGGTAAAATCGGTTTCAGCGGACCGCGTCCTGATCGATTTGCGCCGACCGCTTGCAATAGGCGACCGGATCCGCCCCGAATCCTCGAAGGGCAAAGAGGAAGAGGCCTTTACCGTTTCGCAGTTCTTCGATACCTCGGGGGCAGCCATTCAATCGGCGCAAGGCTCAACGCAAGCCTATCTATCCTGTCCTAAGCCCCTTAAGCCCGGGGATAAACTGTTTAAGGTCGGGACAAAATCCGAGCCTCTCCCCGCGATATGGAAAAAAATAAAAGATGCAGTCCCCCGCGCGGCTTCCATAAAAGCGGCGCGCTCCCTTACGCGCGAGATCTTCGAAGAGTACGAAACGGCGGCAGAACCCGGAAAAAAGGAAGAAGAGATTCTAACCGTTAAAATCGAATCGTCCACAGACCTTGTTTTGGCCCTCCAATCCTCGGTCTCCAGGGTGTTTCTCGCAGCCACCAAGACCAACCTCGAACGGATCGCAAAGCAACGGTTTTCGCCTCCCCAGATGAAAAAACTCGGCTTCTCGCTTCCTCCCATCATTTTGGAAAAGGACATGGAGTATTACAAGGCCGCCGTTTCCTGGTTCCTGAAGAAAGGTTTTATGCTGTGGGAGATCAACAACTGGGGCCACTTCGACCTGATAGAAAAGCAAAAAGGTGTGCGCCTTTTTGCCGGGGCAAGACTAAACCTTAGAAACTCCGCAGCTTTTGCGCAAACCTTCGACATGGGGTGCGAATCGGCGGTCCTCTCCCTTGAAGCCACCAGGACCGAACTTTGCGAACTCGCGGGGCACAAAATCCGCTCCCGCCTGACAGTAACAGTCTACTCCTGGCCTGCGCTGTTTACCTCCTGTCTCATCCCGGCCGTTTACATGGACCGCCCGCTTATAAGCCCCCGGAAAGAATTCTACTATCCAACGACTAAGGCCGGTCGGGCGGAAATCTACGCCGACCGGCCTGTCAGCTGGCTCGAACAGCTCCCGGTTCTAAGATCTTTAGGCTACCGCCGCTTTTTGATCGACGCAGGCGAGGGACCCGCCAAAAGACCCGGTCTTAGTGAAGTTTTGAGGGGATTTTCCGCTTCCAGAATCCGTGGCGTCTACTCGCTTTTCAACTTTGAGCGAAGACCAGAATAGAACCGCCATTCGACGTCGCGCCTCTTCCCGTGTCCCGTCGCGTCGGCGAATCAAGCCGCCTTGGCCCGCACCTCCTCTAGCATCTTCAAGGAGGCCTCTATAAACGCCGGGATATCGGAGGGCTGCCTGCTGGTGACAAGATTTGCGTCCACCACCACCTCTTTGTCGACAAAATCGGCCCCCGCGTATTTCATATCGCAGGTGAGCGATTTCCACCCGGTAGCCTTGCGGCCTTGGAGTTTTCCTGCCGAGATCAAGAGCTGAGGTCCGTGGCAAATGGCAAATACCGGTTTATCCCGCTCCATGAACTGCTTTACAAATCGAACGGGGCCCTTGTGCGCTCTCAGATTATCGGGGGAATAGCCTCCGGGAATGAGCAAACCGTCGAATTCGTCCGGATTGGCGGAGTCCGCCTCCATATCGATTCGCACGGGAGTGTTCTGCTTTTTCCCGGTTACCGTCTCGCCCTTCTTCAGACCAACGTGGACCAGCTCGTAGCCGGCCTCTTTGAAGGCTTGAGCGGGTTGACTGTATTCGGAATCCTCGAAATCCTTTCCGATCAAAACCGCAATCCTGGTCATATGCATTCCTCCCAAATTTAAATTGGTTCACCTTTAAAGATTTGACATCACGGAGGAAATTGCAAGTATGAAGACGGAATGGAGGCGCTCTTTACCCGGGAAAAAACATTGACTAGCGAGGATGCTCTTGCGAAGCCTTTTCGGCGAGAGCTTTTCGCACCCGCGAAATGACCTCGTCCCAGTCCCCCCTCTGTTTTTGCCTAAAAATCCGCAGCGCGCCGGGATACCACGGGCTGTCGTTACGGCCGGCGAGCCAGCGCCAACAGCTTGTAAACCGGTTTAGAAGCCAGAAGGGCCTGCCCAGCGCGCCCGCGAGATGTGCCACGGCGGTGTCGACGCCTATGACAAGATCGAGGTTCATGATTAGGGCCGCTGTATCGGCAAAATCTTTGCACCGCTCCATCCAGTCTGCCAGGTGAAAATCGTCCGGCGCTCGCGCCCCATCTTTTTGCAGGGAAAAAAAGCGCACCCCTTCCACCCCGAGCAGAGATGCGAGCTTTTCCGGCGAAAGAGATCTCGCGCGGTCGGTGGCGATAAGATCGGGCGAGCGGGAGCGAGAGCTTCCCGCCCAAACGAGTCCGACTCGCAGCTCTCCGCCCGGCAGTGCCCCCAAACGATCCCTCCACATTTGCACATCGGCCGGGTCGGCGCTAAGGTAGGGGAGCTCGGCCGGTATGGTCTCAAGGGTGGTGCGCAAAGCAAAGGGCAGGCTCATCATCGGGCAATGGAGATCAAAATCGGTCGGGGGGGCGTCTTCGCTAATTACCTTTTCGACGCCGCGAAGAGATTCGATCAGCCGGGCGAGCGGTCTTTGGACCCGCATTATCACATGAAAACCGCGCTCCCTGATCAGTGGGGCGTATCGGCAAAACTGCAACGTGTCCCCGAAACCCTGCTCGGCGTGAACCAGGATTACACGTCCATCGCCGGGTTCTCCTTCCCACTCCGGTTTTTCGAAAGCCGGAAAAGATCTGCTAAGCTGAGGCGATTTCCACCGCCACCGGTACTCTCGCCACCCCTTCTCAAAGCGTCCCAACCCGAGCAAGGCCATACCAAGGTTCATGTGAAAGTCCCCATCCTCGGGCTTTAGCCCCACGGCCTTCTCATAGGCCGCTACGGCATCACCCGGTCGCCCGCCATCTTTTAGCGCGTTCCCAAGGTTATTGAAGGCCTCCGGATAATCCGGCCGCAAGGCCAACGCCTTTTGGCAGCAGGATATCGACGTATCGAGATCTCCTTGCAACCGTCGGATGGTGGCGAGATTACTGAGGGCTTCCGGAAAGTCGGGCCGAACGGCCAGGGCGGCCCTATAAAACGTTTCGGCGCCCTCCGGATCGTAGCCTAGAAACCTTACCACCCCCAGGTTATTTAGCACCTTGTGATTTTCGGGCGCAAGCCTCAGGGCCTGTTCGTGACAAAGCGACGCTTCAGGAAGACGGTTCAGCTCTTTTAGCGTATTTCCCAAATCGGTTAGAACATCTATGTCCTGAGGATTGATTTTTAGAGCTTCTTTCAGAGCATCGAGAGCGCCCGCCGGGTCGCCCCTATCTTTCAATATCCTGGCGATTCCGTGATAAGCTTTGCCATGATCGGGCTTAAGGGCTATGACACGCCGCATCATCGCCAGGGCCTGGCCATATCTTTTTCGGGCAAGGTGCAAGGTCGCCAAGCCGTAGGCGGCGTCAACCGAGTCGGGCTTTAGCCGTACGGCCCGCTCCATTGTGGCTTGGGCTTCTTCTTCATGGCCCATCTGAAACTCGAGTAGCCCCTGTAACGTGAGAGCGCGCGAACTGGCCGGATCGTCAGGAGAAAGAGCGGCGCAAGCCTTGCGCACTTTTTCGAGTTTATTTTCGAGGCTTTGCGTTTCCGTTTTCCCCACGCCGCAATCTCCGTTAACGGATTCAGTCAGAGCCGCTAATGCTCGTATGCGTGTTGCCTTTCAGCAGGGAACACCCACTTGTGGTAGAGCAGGAACTTAAATCCAGCCAGACACGCCTGGGTGGAAAGGATGTCCAGATCGAGCGGGAACCCGCTTATGGACAGAAATCCATAGTGCGGGTCGAGGCTCTTTAGAAGCGTCAGCGTAAATGTCGAGAGCGCCCACATGCACGCAACCGCCGCCAAATATCTTGCCAGCGCATTTTTCTTGCGCGAGTCGGTCCGAAAATTTACGAAGTAATTCCAGAAAAAAAAGAAGGCGACGCTTACGGTCATACTCGCTGCGGAGATGGCGATAATCGGCAGCCCCGTGTGGAGTCGCAAGAACCTAAACGGTGTTGAAATCAAGGCATAGTTCATGCCCGCTCCCACAAAAAACCAGAAGACGCGCAACCCTGTGGACTGTTTTGCAGCCGGCTTTTTCCTGTCGTCGATTCGGTGCATGGTTGCCTTTTGGGGGTAGAGTGAACATTCTCATAATAAACTCAACCAGCCATCAACTGATGAGCCTTCTGCGCATAACGATGAGGGCTACGGGAAAAAGCACGAGGAACATGAGCGCGATGTAGGTAAGACTCCACGCGAGGTCCGGCGCGGGCTTACCCAGGCAAAAGGCCCGGCACAGGTCAACTAGGTGCGTTAGCGGCAACACCGTGGCAAGTTTTTGCGCCCAGCCGGGCAGGGCGGAGATGGGAAAAAAAGTGCCTCCGAATAGAAACATCGGAGTAATAAAAAGAAAAATCGGCAAGTTATACATGTCGATAGAGGGCGTTAAACCGGTAAAAACCATGCCGATCGTTCCAAACGCCAACCCGCCCAAAAAAGAAAGCGGAAGGACCAGCAGGCCCATGGGCAAAGCGACCAGTCCAAAACAGCTTATAACCGCTAGGACAATGGCGGTTGCAATGACCGATTTGGTTGCGCCCCAAAAGATTTCGCCCGCTATTATGTCTTCTAGCGACAGCGGCGTGGTGACCATGGCGTCGAAGGTTTTCTGGTAATACATGCGGACGAAGGAAGCATAGGTGTTTTCATAAAAAGAGTTATACATGATGGTTATCGCCACCAGGGCGGGGGCGATATAGGCGACATAGGAAATCGGGGTCCCCTCATAGTTTATCCGCCCGATAAGGGTGCTCAACCCCACTCCGAAGGCCGCGATGTAGAGAACGGGCTCAAAGAGGGGCACCAGAAAGTTTACAAACCAGATCTTTTTATACACCACCATGTTGCGGCGCCATACGAGAATGAACCGCCATGAAAGGTTGGTTATTTGAAAATTGCCCCTCATTCTCGAAGTTCCCTTCCCGTGAGTCTGAGGAAAACGTCTTCAAGGGTCGCCTGCCTCTTTATGCAGCTCTCCCCGCAGAACCGGTCCCCGATAACGTCGAAAAGATTATCGCCCGCCACGCCGTAGATAATGATCCTGCGGTCCCTGACGTCGTTTAGAAAACCCCTGGAATTTACGAATTCTCTTACCTCTTCGCCCGGGTCGCTGATTTCCACGACATGATCGCCCACCTTGGAATGGATTAGCTCAGCCGGTTTTCCTTCAATAAGAATCTTGCCGTGGTCCATTAATATCAGCCTGTCGCACAGTCGCGAGGCTTCGTCCATGTAATGGGTGGTAAGAAGGATCGAAATTCCGTTTTCCTGAAGCAGTTCCAGCCTTTCCCACAGTTGGTGCCTCGCCTGCGGGTCCAGGCCGGTGGTGGGTTCGTCGAGGATCAAAAGTTTGGGGCTGTTTATGAGCGCGCGCGCAAGAACGAGCCTGCGCATCATTCCCCCGGAAAGATTTGTGACCTTGTCGTCCTTTCGGTTCTCCAGCGCCATGAACTTTAGAAGCTGCAGGGCCCGGTCCGCAGTCTCTTTTCGCGGTATATTGAAATATCTCGCGAATACTTCCAGGTTCTGCAGAACGGTAAGGTCCGGGTCAAGGCTGTTATCCTGCTGGCATACGCCGATTTTCGCCCTTATCCGCCGCCACCCGGTCTCTATGTTCAGGCCGAAGACTTCGAGCTTGCCTGAGGTAATCGGTGAAAATCCGTATGCCATCCGTATGGTGGAAGTCTTCCCCGCGCCGTTGGGGCCGAGAAGCCCCAGACATTCGCCGGGCCTCAGCTGAAAAGACAAGTCGTCGACAGCCTTGAGGCCGCCGAAAGTTTTCACCAGGTGAGTGGCTCGTATGATCGGTGGATTTTCTTTGCTCATGTTTGCACAATAAATTGTAACGTGGTTAAGCTCAAGCCATTTGTATCGTCACCGGTTCGAATTGTAGCCTTTTCAAAAGAATTGAAGCCTGCGGCAAACAGCTCCCGCCCGCCCCGCCCAATGGCCTTTCTTGACTGGCGCGCGTTTGAAATGTTAGTTGTAAGAAGTTGTTGAGTGTATATCGTACAAACGCAAAAAATAAGGGGGATCCATGAGCGGAGTTTTTGAAAGCGGAAATATTGCGGCAATGGCTCTATCTAACCGGTTTGTAAGGTCTGCGACCTGGGAGGGGTTGGCCACGAAGGAGGGCGCCGTTACGCCAAAGCTCTCTCAGACCATGCGCCAGCTTTCCGAGGGAGGAGTAGGGCTTATAATAAGCGGTCATACTTACGTTATGCCGGACGGACAGGCCAGCCCGTGGCAGTTGGGAGTTTACAAAGACGAACTGATCGACGGGCTAAAGGAGATGACCGAGGCCGTTCACGCAGCAGACGCAAAGATTGTGATGCAGCTTGCCCACGCCGGCTTTTTTGCTCCCGAAGCCCTTACGGGAAGGCCGCCCAAAGTCGTCTCGGATTTCGAGGGCCTTTCCACTTCGCCTCGAACGCAACTCTTAATTCCCGATATCGAGGAAATCGTCAATGCCTATGGCCAAGGCGCGGCAAGAGCCAAGTCGGCGGGTTTTGACGGCGTAGAGATTCACTCGGCCCACGGCTATCTTCTCAGCCAGTTTCTCTCCCCGATCTATAACCGGCGAACCGATGAATACGGGGGGAGCCTCGCAAACCGCGCAAGGATCCACCTGGAGGTGTTGCGGGCGATTCGCGTGGCCGTGGGCGAAGATTTTCCCGTGCTGATAAAGATCAACTGCCAAGATTTTGCCGAAAACGGCCTTAGCCTCGAGGATTCGGCGCAGGCAGCAGCCTTTTTGGCCGCAGCCGGTCTTGACGCCATCGAGGTGAGCGGAGGCATGCTAAACGGAGGAAAACTCTCGCCCAGCCGCCCCGGAATAAACTCCGAAGAAAAGGAAGCCTACTTCTCAAAGGATTTACAGGCCTTTAGAAAAGCTACCGACATTCCCCTGATCCTGGTCGGCGGCCTGAGATCCCTTGCGGTTTGCGAGCGGCTGATCCAAACCGGACAGGCAGACTATGTCGCGATGAGCCGCCCGTTTATAAGGGAGCCCGGGCTGGTCGATCGCTGGAAGTCCGGGGACCTGCGCCGGGCCGAATGCGCCTCCGATAACCTTTGCTTTAGACCGGGCATTGACGGCGAAGGCATCTACTGCGTAACCGAGAAGCGACAGTCGGCGAAAAAATAGGAGCTTCCGGCAAACAGGACCCGAACTCAATCGATTGAACGTAATCGGAAGCCGGGGGATCACGCCTCTTCGGGCCACTCTTCGGAAAGGGTCGATACCCTGTCTTCGATGGTCCAGTCGTCGACATCTATATATTTGAACGCACCCGGGCCGTCGGGAAGAATGACGCGGTTGATCCCGGCGTTTATGATCACCCGTTTGCAAAGCAGGCAGGGCATGACCGAGGAGGCCAACTCGCCCGTTTCCACCTCGATGCCCAGAAGATAGAGGTCCGCGCCCACCATGTCCAGCCGCGAGGCGTGGATAACGGCGTTCATCTCGGCATGAACCGCCCGGCAAAGTTCATAATTCTGGCCGTGGGGAATGTTTTTTTGCTGCCGGAAGCAGTATCCGAGATCGATGCAGTTGCTGGTCTGGCGCGGAGCGCCGTTATAGCCGGTGCTGATTATCTGGTCGTTTTTGACGATCACCGCCCCGTACCGGCGCCGAAGGCACGTGCTTCTCATCGCTACAGACCTGGCGATGTCCAGGTAGTACTGGCTTTTAGTCGGTCTTTTCACTTTCGCCCCATGTGCTTTATGCCGATTGTCGTAAAACAGCCGGCCGCGTTAAATAGTGATACAATGGGCTGTCTCGCTGCGCCATCCCGCGCAAGCCCGCCTTCCCGGGACCCTATTTCGCCCCATGGTATTTAGAACACCCACCGGGATGAATTCAACCTCAAAATGACGAAGGATTTTCGATTGACTTTCACCGGGCCATCACTTAACCATCCACCCAATGGGTTTTGCCGTGTTGCGTTGCCGGCGCACAGTCGGTCCGGATATTTCCTTCGATAAAAAGGCGCTAAAAATGGCTCAAAAAGAAATCTACGATGTCGTAATTATAGGGGGAGGCCCTGCGGGTCTTGCTGCGGGAATCTACGTAAAACGGGCGGCCATGGATGCTGTGCTTGTCGAAAAAGGGGTCCCCGGGGGGCAGGTCTGCATCACCAAGGGGGTGGAAAACTACCCCGGAATTGCCGATATCAGCGGCTTTGACCTTTCGGACAAGTTCTATCAGCATGCGAAGTCCTACGACCTGGAGACCATCCCGGACGAGGTGACGGCGGTGGAGCCGGGGAGCGAACTCCACTCGGTGCGGCTTGCCGGAGGCGAAGTGCTAAAAGCCCGCAGCGTCATAATCGCCGCAGGCGGCACGGCCAAAAAACTAAATGTCCCGGGCGAGATCGAAAACTTTGGCAAGGGCGTTTCCTACTGCGCCACGTGCGATGGTTTTTTCTTTCGCGGAAAGGTTGTCTGCGTCATCGGGGGCGGAGATACCGCGCTGGAAGATGCGCTATACCTCGCTAAGATCGCAAAGCACGTCTATTTGATCCACCGGCGAGACGAGTTTCGGGGAAGCAAGATCTTGCAACAGCGCGTATTCTCGGAGCCTTCCGTTGAAATCATCTTCAATACCGTGCCCACCTCAATTCTTTCGGACCCATTCGGCGTGCGGGCAGTGGCCTTACAAAACACCGTGACCGGAGATACAAAAGAGCTGCCGGTCGAGGGCGTTTTTATCTTCGTTGGTTTTTCGCCCAACAGCGTGCTCGCTCCCGAAGGGATGAAAATAAGCGAATCCGGATATATACTTACCGACGAAAAATTGGAAACCTCCATCCCCGGTATTTTTTGCGCCGGGGACCTCAGGCAAAATTTCGCCAAACAGATCGTGATCGCCGCCTCCGAAGGCTGCATCGCCGCCCTGGCTTCGGCTCGCTACGTCGAGGAAAAGAAGGCGCGCGGACATCTCAAAACCGCTTAGCCTGATCGGCTTGGGTCCTGGGCGGGGTCGTTTCGAAACGAGGTTGGCTTTGTTAAGATTTGAAAACGAAGGCCTTCGCAAATGGCTTTATTTCAGTGCAATCGCTATAATGGTTACCGGTATTGCTTGTTCGACCCTTATTTATCACAAAGCATCCGTTGACTGTTCAAACAGAATGCAGGCATATGCAAGCGGGGAAGCGTCGGTTTACCCCTCACCGGATACTTCCAAGCAGTACCTTCGTGAACTGGAGCTCTACGGAGGTACGGCAAACGTTTTGGCCTATCAGTTAAGATCCTGGTTTTCCGGTTTGTGGCGGGGAAAGCGTCTTGCTTATACGCTAATTCTTATAACCGTTTTGGTGTCTTCGGGGATAGTGTATGTGGCCCGCCGCCTGCCTTCTCGAAAAGATCCACCGTAGAGGCGGTTGAGAGCGCTGAGAAAAGAGGGTAAACATTACGGACTTTGCTACGAAAAGTCGTTGTTGGGCTGCGCTGCGCTTAGCCCAACCTACGGTTTTAGTCCAACCACGACCGGACTTCGGGGTGGATTTGAGTTTTTGGCGTTAAAATCTTAAATTTTACAGGGTCTTATTTTGTGTCTCAATCTCTTGAAAAATATCGAATCGCCGCTATTGCGCTCCTTGCTGTGCTCATCGCGGGGGGCGCGGTGTACTGGATTACCAGCCGGCCGCAGTCTATAGTGCTCACCGGGATAGTGGATTCCGACGAGGTGCAGGTAGGTCCCCTGGTCCAGGGGCGTCTTCAAAAACTCCTTGTCCAGCGTGGCGATGCGGTCACAAAGGGGGAGTTGCTGGCAGTAATCCAGCCCCAGGAACTGGAGGCGGACACCTCATTCTATAAAAACAGCGAGAAAGAATACGCGGAGCAAAAAGAGCAGGCGAAGGCCGATCTGGAGTTTCTCCAAGCCCAGACGCGCGAGCAGATCCGGCAGGCGAAAGCAAGCCTTGCAATGCATAACGCCGATGTTGTCCAGGCCCAGGCCGACCTGGATTTAGCCAGGCGCAATTTCGACCGGGCAGGCAAACTCAGGGCCACAAACGCCAATTCGGTGCAAGACCTTGACCAGGCGCGCAGCATCTACAATGCGGCCAGAGCGCACGTCGATTCGCTGCAAAAGCAGGTGAAGGCCTCCGAGGCCGAATTGGCGCTGGCCCGGGCCAACACGGTCCAAATCGCCTCTCGGAAGGCGGCTCTCGCCTCCAGCCTCCATCACCTTGCCGCTGCCCGCGCGCAGACCCAAAAGGCCAATGTGATTTTGGGCTACACCGAAATTCACGCGCCCATAAGCGGCTTCGTTGACGTTCGGGTCTCGTTGCAGGGAGAGGTGGTGAGTCCGGGCCAGACGATCGTTACGCTGCTCGATCCCGACAACTTGTGGGTGCGAGCCGATGTGCCGGAGAGCTACGTCGATCAGATACATTTGGGCGACAAGCTCACCGTGCGCCTTCCCTCGGGCGCCGTTCGGACAGGGACCGTATTTTTCCGAGGGGTGGACGCCGACTTTGCAACCCAGCGCGATGTGAGCCAGACCAAACGCGACATCAAAACCTTTGAAATCCGCTTGCGTTGCGACAACCGAGATCGCAGCCTGGCCATGGGGATGACCGCCTATGTCATCCTGCCGGTGAGATAGTTTATGGCAAGTTCGGTGTCCACGGGTACCCCAAGTCCGGATAATGCCGTAGAAGTCGAAGAGATCTCCAAATCGTTTGGCGACTTTGTCGCCGTGGAGAGTCTTAGCTTTACGGTGGGCCGAGGCGAGGTCTTCGGGCTTCTGGGTCCAAACGGCGCAGGCAAATCCACGCTCATCCGCATGCTTACGACCCTTGTTCCGCCAACTACGGGGAGCGCCCGCATCATGGGCCGCGATGTGGTGGCATCGGCAAAAGAGGTCCGACGCATCATCGGGGTGATCCCCCAGGCGATGACTACCGATCTGGACCTAAGCGCCGCCGAGAACATGTCGATATTTGCCAAGCTCTATAACATCCCGCGCGACAGGCGCCAAAAGATCATCGACAGGCTGCTCGAAGCGGTCGATCTGACACAATGGGCCGATAAACCGGTGAAGATGTTTTCCGGAGGCATGCGGCGAAGGCTAGAAATTGCCCGCGGACTGGTAAATGAGCCGAAGGTCTTTTTCCTGGACGAGCCCACTACCGGACTTGATCCCGTGTCGCGGGTCTCGGTGTGGGAGATGCTCTCCCGCTTAAAAGACGACGGCGACTTGGCGATCCTCATAACCACCCATTACATGGACGAGGCGGACAAGCTCTGCGACCGGATCGCCATAGTCGATCACGGCAAACTGGTGGCCCTCGATTCGCCCCTCCGGTTAAAGGCGTCGGTGCCGGGAAAAAACGTGATCGAGGTAAGTTTTTTACATACCCCGCAGGGCTGGACAGGGGTCCTCGAAAGTCTTCCCGATGTCGCCGAGGTGAAGTCCGAGGACAATATCTATCGAATCTCCTCCCATAACGGCTCCCGCACCACGGTAGCGCTAATGGAGGCGGTAAGGAGCGTCGATGTGGCCATCGCCTCTCTTTCCGTTCAAAGCACGACGCTTGACGACGTTTTCGTACACTACACCGGCAGGCAGTTGCGCGATGCGCTCCAGGCCCCCCCCGCAAGTGATAGCCGGTTTCTCATGAAACGGGAATAATGTACTTATGAAAGATGCCTGGGTCCGCATAGGGGCGTTGATCGAGCGCGACATGCGCCGTTTCAGGCGCAGTCCCACACTGGTTATCGTATCGATGGTGATGCCGCTGGTCCAACTTGTAATTCTTGGCTACGCGTTCGGGGGCAACATCAAAAACCTCAATGTCGGCGTGGTCGACCAGGACTACCGGGAACCGGCCGTGCGGCTAAAAGGGATGCTAAACGCCGTGGCGGTCAATGCGCAAACTTTTAAATCCATTCCGTATCGCGACCAGGGACGGGCCATGCGGGATCTTCGAATCGGCAAAATCGACGCGGTCTTAAATATTCCCCCCGATTTCTCGCGGTACGTGCTCTCGGGCGCCGACCCTCGCGTGGCTCTAATCGAGGATAATACCGACCGGTTCAGCTCTTCGGCCCTTACCGCAAGCCTTACCGAACTGCTTGACGCCTACAATGCCAAGCCCTCGGTCTCACGGCAAAACCGCAAGGCGACTCTTTCCGTTGTCGAAGTCTACCCCTATGTGCCCTATATCCAGTTCTTGCTGCCCGGGACGATCGTTTTGGCCGTCTTTGTCTCCTGCATGATCGGGGGCGGCATCATGTACATCGATGACAAGGCGCGCGGCCTTCATGAAGGCTACCTGGTCACCCCCCTCACCAAATTCGACCTCATCATGGGGTTTAATCTGGCCGGGGCCATGAAAGCGATCCTCTCCGGGCTGGTGCTTATCACCGTCGGCTCCATCATCGCCGGCATTCCCAACCCGCTCGACCCGCTGCGCCTTATGCGGATGATGGCGCTTGTCTCCTTGACCGCGCTTGCGCTCGTCAGCATGATGTTTCTGATCATGGTGCGGGTAAACGATCCTCTCGTACCCCGGGCCATTTTCGGAGTGCTAAACACCATGCTCTTTTTCCCGAGCGGGGCCGTCTACCCGATTAGCGCCTTCCCCCCCTGGATGAAGATCATTACCGTAATCGACCCTTTCACCTACGCCGTTGACGGATTTAAATCGCTTTTGTTGAAAAACACAGGCCTTGGGGCCATCTCCGGCGACATGTTCTATCTCGCCATTTTTACCCTTGTGGCCATGGCGGCTGCCACCCGTCTTTTCAGGCGCGATCTGTAAGCCCCGCGGCGAGGAAAAATAGTTCCAAGGGCAGGGGAGGGTGCCTCGCTAAAGCTCAGGGCCACAACCTTTTTTTCACGATGCCGAACCGAATTCCTGTGCCCAGAAATAGCGGTAGCGGCCTGTCGCATCGAAAACCTCGCCCACTCCTATCTGCGTATAGCGTGGGTTCATGATGTTTGAGCGGTGCTCGGGGCTTGCGAACATACACTCAAACGTCTCCTCCGGCGTGGCGTAGCCGACCGCCAGATTTTCCCCGACAGTCGAGGTCGGATATCCGCTCTCGAAGACATTTTCATAGAACTGTTCGCCGGTGCTAAGCTCATGGGAGCAACAGTCGTGCCTGGCCATGTCCCTGGCATGACGCCGCGCGGCCTCGGTGAGCCGGCTGCTTAGTCCGAGCACCCGCAGCCCATCGGCTTCCCTTTCCAGGTTTACGAGCTCTATGAGTCGTATTTCCCCCGGCGTCGGTCCGCTCCCCGAACCTCCATCAGGACAAACCCCTTCCCTTGGCGCGCTGGAAGAGCTCTTCCCGGGACAGGCGAGCTCCCTTACCACATAGTCCCGTGAAGCCTCTCGGGCGAGGGCTGCGACCGGGCGAATCTGGATAATGGACGAGCGGAGATAGACCGAAGCGTAGAGAAAGCCTTCTCGCACAACCAGGACGAGTTTTCCGCCTCCTGCCCCCTCGATTTTGCCCGACCACACCAAAAGGCCTGAATCTTTCTGCTCTTTTTCCTGCCTTGCCGTGAGGCGGAGATCGTCGAACAAATGGAGGCTGATCGATTGTAAATCCGGCTGGGACAAAAGCTTTTCGGGGTCAAAGCGCGCAATACGTTCCCGAAGGATCTCGCTTTTGCCCGGCTGGAGGCCTCCGGCGGTCGCCCCCGTCAAGATGTCGGAGTAAGCCGACCCGCCGGAATACGAAACCGGCGGAATGGATGAGCAGGCGGTTAATGCCGGTAAAAACATGCAAAAAAGCAGTGTGGTTGCGCAGAATTTAGCTTTGATAAGAGGCCCCTCGCATCCGTGTTGGCTCGGAGGGGCCCTCCGCTTAAAGCCTGGGGACCACCTGGCGCCTTGGGTTTACAATCCCCCTTTGGCCGAGGCCAGCGCCTTGCCTCCCGGGGCTTCGAGGGGATATTGTATTTCGGGCAGTTCCAGCAGCCGGGCGCCCTTTGGCTGAAACGGTCTTCTCCATGGCGCCTCCTGGATGCCATCCGAGCCCGTGCTCGGAGTGTGGAATTCTAGATAGGAAACCGCGGCAGTGTCAACGACTATTGAATCTTTTTTTGTTAAAGTCGTTACTCAGATGTGCGGACGGGCCGAACTAAGCTGCATGGTCTGCTCGCTTCCATCCGATGCCGCCCCGAATTCCTGCGCCCAGAAATAGCGGTAGCCGCTTGTCTCGTTTACGGCATCGCTAACACCTATCTGGCGAAAGTCGGAGTTCATGATGTTTGAGCGGTGCTCCGAGCTGCTAAGAAGGCATTCGAACGCCTCCTCGGGTGTGGCGAGGCCCGCGGCCAGATTCTCTCCAACCGTGGAAACCGGGTATCCGCTGGCGAAGACATTCCGATAGAACGGTTCGCCGTTGCTCATCTCATGGGAGCAAATGTCGTGTGAGGCCATATCGACGGCGTGGCGCCGCGCGGCCTCTGTCAGTTGGCCATTGTACTCAAGAGCCGGAAGCCCGTCGGCTTTCCTTTCAAGATTTACCAGTTCGACCATTTTTCTCGCATCCGATGTCAATCCGGTCGCGGTGCAATCCGGGCAAACCGTGTTCTGCGCGACCCGGGTTCCTGCGGCCGACCCGGCTGCGGAACCGCTCCGCCAGGGATAGGCGAGCTCCCTGATCACATACCGCTGCGAACCGTCTGCGCCTTGTGCTGCAACGGGGCGAATCTGGATGATGGAGGTCGGAAGATATACCGAGGCATACAGAAAGCCTTCTCGCACGACCAGGATGAGTTTGCCGCCCTGGATCCCCTCGATTGCGCCCGTCCACAGCAAAAATCCGTTCGAATCCCTTTGCTTTTCTTTGAGCCGCGCACTCAGGTGGAGGTCATGGAATAAATCCAGCTTGATCGAGGTAAGCTTTGACCCGAGCATAAGCTTTTCGGGGTCCAGCCGCGCAACTCTTTGCCGAACTACTTCCCGGCTGAGCGGCCGCAAGCCCGGCTGAGCGCCGGAAACCGAAACGTTTGTCACGGTTGCTCCGTAAGCCGGTCCCGCGTCGGCTACCAGCAAAACCTCTGAGTGGGCGGCCGAGGCCGACAAAAGCATGCAAAGAATCGCCGCTGACAAAAATCCCGATTTCATGGTGGTCCCTCCGCGTCCGTGGGCTTGAGGGGCCATCCGGCTACCCGGAGGACCGCCTGCCGTCCCTGGTTTATGAGCCCCTTTCGGTGAAAGAGGCTATCAGGAGGTTAGGCAATCACCATGCCTAGGAAAGGAGATAGGAGGAGGGATGACTTTTGTAAATCATATCAAGCGGGTATCTTTTGATGGAGACGGTGGGATCCTTGGCGCTTCCTTTAGCAATTGCGAGTATGGTATCTAATCGATCAAATAGATAACGAAATCGTAATTGGGCGTGAGCGGTTCGACTATCGGGCGCTCTGGCGCGATTTAGGAGCGGCCGGAGCGGGCCAAAAGCCGATTGCCGGGCGCAAAAAATTTATTTGTGGAAAAGCCCTAAATCACCCTCTCAAGGAAATCGTAAAAAGCCTCGCCCCCTCGCTTAGAGCGCCTTCTAGTCCGACGGCGAAGCCGTGTTCGTCCTCGACGCGGATCTCCCCGGAAAGCGCCGCAAAGTAGAGGCTCTGATCAAATGCTATGAGGGCGTGCTTTACTTGCATGCCCCGGTAGAGGGAGGTCTTGTGACCATTTACGAAGACCTCGATCGTCTCGCTCAATGGGAGCCGCCTCCCTCCCGCAGGATTATCCTGCCCGCGCCCCCCGTCTTTACCGGAGAATTATTCCCGATGTATTGGGCCACGGCGTCGCGAAGCGATTGCCCGGTTGAGATATCGCGGCCCTGCTTAAAGACCTCGAACCGGTCGCCTCCGGAGGCAAGGAAATCATTTGTCGCGACCCTGTAGGTGGCCCCCTCATCGAGGGGCTTTCCGCCGACCTTTATCGATACGGCCCGCTCACCGGGCGGTTTTGACAGGTCGAACACTATTTGTATCCCCGAAACCTGGAGAGAGATGCGTCCGTAGGCCGCGCTACGCTCGATCGCTTCCCGGACCTGTTTTCCCGATAGAGTCATGGACACGATGTTGTCGTCGAAGGGAAGGGTCGTAAAAACTTCGTTAAGCGTTATCGGCCCGGCGGGTATGTTGTCTCGGATGCCCCCGTTGTTTTCGAAGGCGATTTGAGCCCCTGAGGCATCGCGCATGGCATCGGCGATGAGGTCGCCAAGGTTGCTCTCCTCCGCCGAGTCCCTCCTAAGATCCACTGCCGCTGTGCCTATCGTCTTGGAGAATTCGGCCTGAATCTTTGCTTCATATTTATCCACGATCCGCGCGACTTCGGGATCGGGGGGGGCCGCTTGGGGGGAAACCGCCACAAGTTCGTTTTGGCGGGTAAAGGTGAGGATCTTTTTCGTCTCCGGGTCAAAAGAGATCTTCATGACCCCCAGATACCGGCCGTAGGATCCGGCCTGCACAATGACTGTGCCCGATTCGACAACCGGGTCCATTACGACCGTATGGCTGTGTCCGCCGACAATCAGGTCGATTCCCCTCACTTGTCCGGCCAGTTGCTCGTCGCTGTTAAGCCCCAGGTGCGTAAGAGCTATGACGATCGAAGCCCCCTTGGCCCTGACCTCCCGGATTAAGGACGGCATGACCGATGAAGGTGAGGAAAACGTGAGATCGGCCACATTTTCCGGTTTTGTCGTGTAGCGGGTCGTGGGGGTCGTAAGGCCGATTACGGCAATTCGAACGCCTTTTCTCTGTAAAATTATATACGGTTTTACCCCTTCGATCGGTCCACCCTCGGGCGTGGTAATGTTTGCCGAAATGACCGGAAAAGATGCCCATGAAATAATGGAGTGAAGCACACCCTGTCCCCAGTCGAATTCGTGGTTGCCAAGGGCCATTGCGTCGAAATGGAGGTAATTCATGATTTCCACCACCGGTTTTCCGTGGAACACATTGGACTCGGGGGTTCCCTGGAACATGTCGCCGGCCGATAAAAGAATCGTTCCCTGAGGGTTTTTCGCCCTTTGGGTTTCGATCATTGTAGCCAGGTACGCCGCCCCGCCGACTTTGCGGCCGTGGTCTAAAATCTTGCCGACAAAGGGAGAAAAAGGCACGATATGGCCATGGGTATCGTTTACGTGAAGGATGGTAAGACTTACTACCGGGTTTTGCGACCGGCCGGCGAACGCCCCCGGGATTACCGGCGGCAGCAGGACAGATAGAAAAATAAGCAGGGCGGCCGTGGAACCGGCCAAGACTCCACGTCTGAATCCATGGGGAATTCGCATCGTTTTTCCTCTCTGATACGCTGGATATTCGATATAGCGCTCGGCCCAAAGCGACCAAAGCGGAACATAGTCATAAAAAAATTCAGAAAAATTACCAAGAACCTGCATTTCATCCACTTCGCTCCATGGCCGAGACAACCATCAGGATTGGGGTCTGGACGCGCATAATTGGCCCGCTGAGGCCGTTTAGAGCCGGGGATGCATCCCGCCTCATTTTTCAATAAAAATGGCCCCAAAAGGCAAATCTCGCGGACTATTTTCGTAGTAATATCAAGTAGTTAC
>JARLHO010000012.1 GCA_031292215.1 Syntrophobacteraceae bacterium
ATCCGGGTGGCTCCCCATTTCATCGGCGAACTGGTTTGCAATCGGCCCGACCCCCTGCATTTGAAGGGATCGCCGGAAGGCATCGGGTAGGATTCCCTTATTTTGCGCCCAATCCCAAAGGGTACCGTAGAAAGTATCGGAGAGATTCATCCCTTCCGCCCTCGAAAGCGCTCCGAAAGTCGCCATTAGGGTGGCGTTTTTCTCGATGTCCTGAATGCTCGCCTGCGGGTTCTGCGCATATTCCTGCCCGGCCCCGAGCCCGGCGCCCACTACCGCCCTGGCAATCCTGCCATAAGGAGCCATGGCCCCGAGCGTAGCCCCGGTGATAGCTCCCCACTTGGCTTGCTCGCCCGGCTGGTCGGGTTCGAGGGCTCCCTGGGCCGCAAAGGTAACGGCATCGTGTACAATCGGGGCGATCTTTGCCGCAAGCGTTGGGAACTTCGCCGCAAGCCCCGCAAAGGCAGGATTGACGATACCGGCCGTCGCCATCGAAAGCGGCAGAGTCTCAAGCCCCATTTCCGTCGCGCCTTCGAACGAAGTAGCGCAGGGCAAAACCCCCAACCTCGAAGCCAAGCGGGTCCGGTTCGATGACCTGGCCGCCGATCTCCTCTCCGACTACTGCATTAATGAGCGCAAAAGCTTGGAGCGGGCAGAAATCAGCGTTAAGCACCTTAATGGCTTATTTGGTGGTAAGCGGGCGCTCGACATCACCACAAGTAAGATTCGTGAGTATGTCGAGGCAAGGCTACAGGATAGCGCCGCAAAGGCGACAATCAACCGGGAACTGGCGGCCTTGAAGCGTATGCTTAACCCCGGGTCGCAATGCACGCCCCCCAAGATTGACCGCGTGCCCCACATTCCGATGCTAAAAGAGAACAATCCGCGCAAGGGGTTTTTCGAACACGCGGATTTTCTTTCTGTGCGCGACGCGCTGCCCTTTCACCTGGGCGCCCTGGTCACATTTGCTTACAAAACCGGATGGCGCAAGGAAGGGGTTATGGATCTGCAATGGACAGAAGTTGATCAGGTGCGCGGAATTGTCAGGCTCAATCCCGGAGAAACCAAAAAAAACGAAGGCCGCGCTGTCTACCTCGATGAAGAACTAAAAGACATCTTCCGGACACAATGGGCACAGCGCAAGGTGTCTGAAACCCTTTCCCCGTATGTTTTCCCAAATGAAACGGGCACAGACAGGATCAAGAGCTTTCGCGGTTCCTGGGATGCGGCCTGTAAAGCGGCGCAAGTTCCGGGCAGGCTCTTTCACGATCTGCGCAGAACCGCAGTTCGGAACATGGTGCGCGCCGGCATTCCCGAGCGAGTAGCAATGACTATCTCCGGCCACAAAACCCGCTCGATCTTCGACCGCTACAACATCGTTAGCGAATCCGACTTGGAACTTGCCGCCGCAAGGCAGGAAGCTTACCTAAACAGCGCCGTGGGCACAAAAACGGGCACAGTGACCCCAATAAAAAAGCGGGCATAGCCCGCAAAGCGTATGCCGAAGGTCGGAATCGAACCGACACGAGGTTGCCCTCACTGGATTTTGAGTCCAGCGCGTCTACCAGTTCCACCACTCCGGCATTGGTCGGATTCTAAACAGCGGCTGCCTCCGGTGTCAAGGGAAATGCGACGGCCCCGTTACTGCGGTAGAATTTAGAATGGGCCTTGACAGTTGCGTATAAATTGGGTACAAAGCGCAAATGCCGAGCGCGCTGGAAGGTTTATTCGAGCCGTGCGGCGCACCGGGGCTGTAGCTCAGTTGGGAGAGCGCTTGAATGGCATTCAAGAGGTAGTCGGTTCGAAGCCGACCAGCTCCATGCGGAAAATCAAAGGGTTGGCGGCGTGGCCGTTGACCCTTTTTGTTTTGGCGTGGCTAAAGGAGCAGATCGAAGCCGCTCAATTCGGCGACTGTCGGCTTCGATCCGATGCTGCGGGATTTTTAAAATTACTCGGTTTTTATCTTCAAGTCCGACAGATGCCAATCGTGGTCTTCGAGAACGTACCCTTTGCCTTGCATGCAATTTTCGTACTTAAGTAACGCCCGGTAGCTCATGGGATCTTCTTGCAACCGGGCCCATTCCTGCTCGGGGTCGCCTTTGTCCTGAAATGGCTCATACCCCTTGGGAACAGTAGCAATGGCCACCGATCGGCAGGCGGCCACGTCGCGTTGGAAATTGCCCTCGGATACCCCCTGCGGTTTTTGCCATGTGTTTTGAGATTGATCGGCATCCTGAGAGGCACAACCTGTCAGCAATAAAAACGCCACGAAAACGAACGCACATTTTTTAATCATCGTCCACCTTTCCCCCCGTCCCAATTCCATCGTCCTAGCCCGTAGAGCACCGCCCGGAGACGGCTTCTATTACATGAGCGCCTTGGAGTCCGCCCCTTCCCGTAAGAGTCCCCATTATATGCCTTGCCCGTATGCCTCACAATCGATTTTGTCATGTCAAACCTACCCGCCGCACACTCGGGGAACGCTCAATTACCGCCATCGTCGACAGATCTCTTTGCGGACGAACAATTCTTTGCGTCTTCACGCCCCGGGTCTTCCTTGCGAGGTGTTACCGGAGTGCCATGGCGTCCATTTAGGGGTTGGCATGGTCCAGGACTCGGACATTCGCCTGATGTTTTCGCTCAGCGAAAAATGAGGAACTAAGAGCTCGGTCGAGCAGAGCGTAGGTGTTATTTACTGTCGAGGCAGACCCGGATGGCGATCGTATCGTAACCTATCCCCCGTTGTAAGCCGGCCGACACCAAAAGCCTCAGACAAAAGATGGGAAAGCGGAGCGGAGCCTATATTATCGGGCGGAAATTTCCTGCGGTATTATTTTCCCGTCCTTTTCCAGGCGGAACACCCTGCTTCTCCATTCCACACGCCTGCCGAAAAGGGCGGCCGACCAGATGAAAAGGCTCAAAAAATCCCGCAAGGGCACCAGATACAGGTTGTGTTTTAGCAAGTCGTCTCCCAACCGCCTCACTGCGACCCTCCACGCCATCCAGAGCCTTACCGCAACGGTCGCTGCGAAAACGAGCAGCCCCTGGCGCGAAAAGCCCGAAAATGCGAAATAGAGAAACGAAAGGGATGTGCCATTAGTAATCACCGAACCGGTATGTCCCCAGGGAGCACAGGCCCGTATGCCTCTGGCCCACCGCAACTGGTGTTTTAAAAAACCGACCAGGGTGAGCCTGGATAAAACCGTTTCCACCACGCACTGCGAAAGCTTTACCGGAAATCCCGCCCTTTTAACCAGGTTTCCCAGCATGTAATCGTCGGCCAGGTAGGGGGCGATAGCCGCAAATCCTCCTATGGCCGCAAGAGTCTTTTTGGTAAGGGCAATGGATGCTCCGAAAGCAAACGAAATCCCTGCGCCCATCTGAGCTACCAGTACTCCCGGGGCGAACTCGGAGGAAATCCCTGCCGCCTCCAGTTTGGACGGCAGTCCCGGGGCTTCCCCGGCGCGGTAAAGACAGGTGACCAGCCCTTCGCCATTTTCGCCAAGTTCCCCGCAGATCGTTTTAAGGAAATCCGAGCCGACCCGGATATCGCTATCCAGCATGAGGAGGGTTTCATGGGAGGCGTAAGAGAGCATGTTGTTTAAAATATTGACTTTGGGGTTGGGTCCGATTTCCTCGGAGCTTATAACCTTTTGGATGGCGACATCGGGGAAATCGGCGCAAAGCTTGGCGACGAGCGGAAGAGAGGAATCCGCCGGGTCGGCCACCCCGAAGATTATCTCAAATTGAGGATAGTCCTGGCGGCAAAGGGAGGCGTAGTTCCGGTAGGCGTTAAAATCGGCGCCGCAAAGCGGAACCAGGACAGAAACCGGACCGGGCAGCCCCCCTTGGGCATTGGCGCCCCCCCGCCCGCTTTTGGAAAAAAACCTCTCTGCTGCGATTATGCTCGCAAGATAATAACCGATAGAGGCTATCGTCAGGACGCCGAAAAAAAACCTGAGTGGCTTTGCGATCATGGCAAGAGATAAGGACACATCCCCGGGAATGCAGACCAGAGCCACACCCAGGCAAATAAGCAGGGTCCCCCCCCAGCGCAGCCGGTCGACTGTTTCTCCCAAAAAAAACTTTGCGCCGACCACCGTCACCACGTACACAATGGCGGTCGCCGGGACCACAAAACTCAAATTGGCCCAGGAGAGAACGGCCAGGAAAGAAAAAAAGCTAATGGCCAGACAGGCTACGCCAAGGACAAAATTCAAGTTGCAGGCTATTTGCTTTATCGTGGAGAAAAGCTTGGTCCAGCCGATAGCCGAAACGTCTCCGACCTGCTTCATCCCCTTGGTCAGAAAAACGTCTCCGGCGGCGTTCGAAAAGACCACCAGTAAAATCATGACAGCGGTCAGCATAAAGAGCCCCCGCGTTCCCCTTCGGCCGCCTTGGCCTTCTCCTCGGATCCCGATAGAGACACCAGGCCGACCCCCATGACGATCAGGGCCGAGCCGAGCCACCTGGCCGGCGATACCTCTTCGTGCAAATAATAATGGCCGGTGAAAACATCGAGGATATATACCGCGGCGGTTATGGGAACGACGTAGCTAAGATCCGACCACGAGACAGCGGAAAGAAAGCAGGCGAAAAAGACGATCAGCAGGACGATTCCGCCCCAGATATACGGGTTTTTTAACGCGCATGCCAGCATCACGGGAGAAAACCCCCCCTGGAAGGCGGGCATCGAGGCCACGATTTTCATCCCCTTGCTTAGCAGGGTGTTTGCAATTGCCTGGGCCAGGACGGCAAGGGAGACGACCAGGGCTGTCTTCATGAGTTCGTTTCCAAGTCGGAGTAAGTGGAAAGCCGCACTCCAAGCCGATCGATTGTAGAGCGCACATCGGGGTGAAGGAGAATCGCCAGTTCCCGGAAGCGTTGCAGAAGTTGCCGATCGGCATCACCCGGGGGCCCGCAGGGCAGGGCAGGATGAAAATAGAGCTCGGAGGTCCCGTGTGGCAGCCGGTCTAAAACCGAGAGGACATATTCGAGGCTCACGTTGCCGGTCAACAGGTTGCCGTACACTGTCCGCGGAAAAATAAAACCCCGCTTTCCGAGTATCCTTTTCATTCTCCGGGTGAGAAGCGAAAACATAAGAGCATGCCCGGAGGTCCCAACCGATGAGCGCGCAAAGGGCAGGGCGGCAAAAAAACTATCCGCCGGAACCCGAATCCTTTTTATTCCGTAAGACTCGGCGATTTGGACTATTGCACCCAGCACGGCCGGATTGACATGCATGTGGCAGTGGCTGTCCACGTGGGAAAAATTTAACCCCGAACGGGCGAATTTTTCGAATTGAGCGCCAATTTCGCTCAAGAGATCTTTTCTCGCACCGGGGCGGAAAAAATACTTAAGGCCTGCCAGCGCCGGGTCCCCGGGAAATTGCCCGCTGTTTCCAACAACGTGCGGGATTCTAAAAGGCGGCAACACCGCCCTGCCGGCTACGCAGGTGACATGGAGCCCCACGGCGAGCCCGGGGTTTTCCTTTGCCAGGGCCACCGCCTGGTCGAATGCCTCCCCGGATGCCATAAGGCTTGTGCTCGTCAGGACCCCCTTGCGCCAGGCAAGGATCACCGCTTCGTTTACTTCCCTGCATAAGCCGAAATCATCGCCGTTTATAATGAGGCGGCGCTGTTTCATCCCAGAGTCTTTTCGAAAGCGTTGCCGGAAAATTTCTTTCGCCGCGCCCTTAGCCTCAGGTAATCACGGGCTTCCTGGTAGAGCCGCCTTCGCTCCTGGCTGTCGAAAATCGCCCGGCGCACAATCCTGTAGATAACTTTGGGCCTGAAGTAATAGGCGCCGTAAAAGTACTCGACCGCATCCACGATTTCCTGTTTGCTTAGCCATGGGTACTCATAGTTTGCCATCTGGTGGCCAAGTTCATCGGACATGTCGTCTTCGGTTAAAAATCCGTTGGTTTGCAGGTATTGATAGAATTCGGTGCCGGGGTAGGGGTGGGCCAAAGACACCTGGATCGTTTCCGGATCAAGCCGTTTGGCGAATTCGATCGTGCGCTGTATGGTATCCCTTGTTTCTCCGGGAAGGCCGATCATGAAGTCGCCGTGGACGGTCAACCCCAGTTCGCGGCAGTTTTTCATAAATGTCAGAGACTGTTCGAGGGTGATTCCCTTCTTCATGTTGTCCAGCACTTCTTGTACGCCGGATTCAAAACCCACGACCAGAAGCCTGCACCCCGCATCCTTCATGGCCTTTAGCATGTCGTAGTCGGCATGGACCCGGCTGTTGCAAGACCAGGTAAAATTTAGCGGCTTCAACTGCTTGCACAGTTCGATGACACGGCTTTTGCCCCACGCCCAGGTGTCGTCGTCGAAAAATATTTCCTTTACTTCCGGAAAAATTTCGAGGGCGCGCTTTACTTCGGTCACAACGCTTTCGTTGCTGCGAACCCGCCACGGGTGCCCGGTAAAGGTCTGGGGCCACAGGCAGTAGATACACCGGGCCGGACAACCACGGGAGGTGTAAAACGCCAGGTAGGGATGTTTTAAAAAGGGGATGTTGTACTTTGTCGGATCGAGATCTCGCCGGTAAATATCAACGATAAACGGCAGCGCATCAAGATTTTCGATGGGCGCGCGGTCGGGATTGTGGACAATCTTGCCGTTGTCTCGATAGCTTACCCCCTCGATATCCTTTAGCTCTTTTCCGGAAGCAAATTCGGCGACCGTATAATCGAACTCTTTTCTCGCAACGAAGTCGATGGCCGGGGTAGCATTAAGGGCCATCTCCGGTTGGACGGAAACGGGCGGGCCGACAAAGGCTATCTTGATGGCCGGATTGACCCCTTTTATCTTCTCGGCAAGCCCCACGTCGTGTAAAAAACCGGGTTTACTGGTAAAGAGAACGAGGAACTCATAGTCTTTAGCGATTTCCACTGTCTCCTCAGGGCCGATCCCGTGCGGGGAAGCGTCAAGGAGCCTGCTTTCCTTTATTAATCCGGCCGCATAGCCTAGCCAGACAGGGTACCAGTAAGAAGCTATTTCGCGGCGCGCGGGCCAGCGCGCGCCGGCGCCTCCGTCAAATTTTTCAAACGAAGGCGGATTGAGGAGCAAGGTTTTCATATCCTGGTCGTCTCCTAAGGGTTTTATGGAGGTCGAACTATACGGGGGCAGGGGGATGAATGTCAAGCCGTCGAGTAAAGACGGTTGCCGGTTTTAAAACCCGTTTCCACCACGGAAGGCACGGAGAGCACAGAGGAAAAGTATGACGAACCCTACCCAGGTATACAATTCCTTCTCTGTGTCCTCTACTGCCTCTGTGGTGGATTTGTTTTTTTCAGCACGCGACAGATTCGTTTATTCCCCTGCCTGCGGGGACCATCGGCAAAACGTTCTCTCCGGGGGGAACGATGCAGTTGACAAATGCCGGACCCGGGCTGTCGAGCACTTCGGGCAGCCCCTTTACCACGTCTTCTTCCGTTCTGAATGTATACGCCGGGATGCCGTAGGCTCGGGCAATCATTTCGAAGTCGGGGTGGAATTGGAAGTTTGTGGCCATGTGCCGGCCCTCGCAATAGTATTCCTGGAGCTGGCGAACCATCCCGAGCGCGGAATTGTTAAACAGGATTATCTTAACGCTCAGGCACTGTTCCATCATCGTCGCCAGTTCCTGGATGGTCATCTGGATGCTGCCGTCTCCTGTCACCAGGATGACTTTTCTCCCCGGCGCACCCAGGGCCGCGCCGACCGCGGCCGGAAGGCCGAATCCCATGCACCCTAGCCCGCCCGAAGATACCAGGGTGCGGGGCTTTTTGAAATGATAGTACTGGGCTACCCACATCTGGTGCTGCCCCACATCGGTTACGATGATCGCCTCCCCCTTGGTGTGGTTCCAGAGCTGTTCGACGATGAACTGGGGCTTTAAGCTCGAATCGCGGTTATAGCTAAGAGGGTATTGCTCTTTTAAGGATTTGATCCGCTCCAGCCATTCCGAACGGTCGACCTTTTCGATAAGCGGGAGCAGTTCCTTTAAAATGAGTTTTACATCGCCTACCAGCGGAACGTTTGTGGTGATCACCTTGCCGATTTCCGCCGGGTCGATGTCGATGTGAATTACGGTGGCGTGGGGCGCGAAACTGTTGATGTTCATTACAACGCGGTCGTCAAACCGGGCGCCGATTCCGATCAACAGATCGCATTCCGTGATCGCGAGATTGGCGTAGCGGGTGCCGTGCAGGCCGAGCATCCCAAGAAATAGCGGGTGGTCTCCCGGAAACCCCGCAAGACCCATGAAGGTATTGGTAACCGGGGCCGAAATCGCTTCGGCAAGCTTTAAGAGCTCCTCTGAGCCATTGGAGGCGATAACGCCACCTCCTGCGTAGATGACCGGTCTTTTGGCTTTCCCGAAGAGCTTCGCGATTTCGGTTATCTTGGACGGATGGCCCTTATAGGTCGGTTTGTAGCCTCGTAGCTTAACCGTTGAAGGGTATTTAAACGAGATCCTTGCCTGGGCCACATCCTTTGGAATGTCTATTAGCACCGGGCCGGGCCGGCCGGTTGCCGCGATGTGGAAGGCGTTCTTTATTACCATCGAAAGCTTTGCGGGGTCTTTCAGAAGATAGTTGTGCTTGGTGATGGGAAGCGTAATGCCGGTGATATCCACCTCCTGAAAGGCGTCGGTCCCGATCTGAATGGTGGGCACCTGGCCGGTGAATATCACCATGGGCACCGAATCCATGTAGGCGTTGGCAATGCCCGTAACCAGGTTGGTCGCCCCGGGACCGGATGTCCCTATGCAGACGCCGACTCTACCGGTAACCCTCGCGTAGCCGTCGGCCGCATGAACCGCCCCCTGTTCGTGTCGCACCAGCACGTGTTTGATTCTCGTTGAGTGATACAGGGCATCGTAGAGCGGCAAAACAGCCCCGCCCGGATACCCGAAAATGATTTCCACATTTTCTCTTTCGAGGCACTCGACCAGCGCCTCGGCAACCGTTATTTCCATTAAAACACCTCCGGAAAAACTGTTCAGGCGCTTTCGGCGTCACGAGCCTGTGCGGGGCTCAAGGCCACAAATTTGCTTCCGCGAAGCATCGCTATTTTCCCCGTTCGAACCAGTTCCTTTATGCCGTAGGGACGAAGCGACTCTTCAAAGGCGTTGATCTTGCCCCCGGTTCCCGTGCATTCGAAAGTCATCGTCTTGCTGCCAAGGTCAACGGCACGGGCGCGAAATATTCCCGCTATGTGCAGTATCTCGACTCGCTGGCCGGGCTCGGCGGTGACCTTGATCATTACAAGCTCCCGGTCCACATATTCGTCTTCCGTAATATTGCTGATTTTGATAACGTCTATGAGTTTGTGGAGCTGCTTTGTAACCTGCTCGATGAGCGGTTTGTCGCCTTCCACCACGATGGTCATACGGGAGACGTCGGCTCTGTCCGTGCGGCCAACCGCAAGGCTGTCGATATTGAAACCCCGGCGCGCAAACAGGCCGGCGACACGAGTCAGAACGCCGGGAGAATTTTCAACCAGTACCGACAGGGTGTGCTTCTCCATCTATTTGATCCTCCGACTGAATTTTAGAAGCATGGCGAAGTCCGAATATATCAATATTGACCGGTATTTTGAAGTGCAATAAACTTAAATGGTCCGCAACCGCCTATGATATTATCTTACGGGAGAGACTTGTTTGGAATACCGAAAAATAATCGACTTCTTTTTCGAACTCGGAATGCTCAAAAAAACCCCTCGCTCCGGTTTTCAGTTTCTGGGGTCCGGGGGGGAATCGGTTGCCGACCATTCGTTTCGGGTGGCGATGATCGGGTTTGCTCTTGCCCGGCTGGATGCAAACGTGGATCCGTTCCGGGTACTTTGCATGTGCCTTGTCCACGATCTGCCGGAGGCTCGAATCGGGGATCAAAACTATGTCAACAAAAGATACGTTACCGTGGACGAAAGCGCAGCGATGGCAGACCTTGCCGACTCGCTTCCTTTCGGAGACGAACTGAAGTCCCTGCTAAAAGAGTACAGGGACTCGCAAACCGATGAGGCCAGGCTGGTCCACGATGCCGATCAGCTCGAGCTGATAGTCGAACTCAAGGAACAAAACGACCTCGGAAATTCCTACGCCTCAAAATGGATCCATTTCGCGAGGCAGCGCCTGGTAACTCCTACGGCAAAAAAGATCGCCGAGCAGATACTTTCCACCGACTCAACCGACTGGTGGTTTAAGGGCCACGACGACTGGTGGGGGAAAAAACACGGGGAGTAACCGCGCCCGCATCATACCAGGTTGCGATCAAGCTGCCACCACAGTACCCATGTCGCCGAAGGGGGCTTGGCTCAATCGCCCCCCTACCTCCTTTTGCAATGACTCGCTTGGAGGGGCTTGGCTCGATCACCCCCCTTGTATCTTAAAAGAGCAGAGCATGGGTCAACCGGAGTGCCAGTTACAGGGCATCGGTTGACCCGACAAGAACGGGCCTTTAGGTTTAATTTGTCCGGTGAAACAGAAGTGGGCAACGCCGGAGGGCGACCCACCGAGGGATAACCGGACGGGATGGCGACGGATATGCCGCCCGGGGGGCCGGAGCCCCCCACTTTCAGCTCCACATATCCCGAGCTTTCCCTCATGCCTTATAAACTCCGGGGGATTGGGGGCAGAGCCCCCAAAACGTGCGTGGTAGACCGTCCCAACCCGGGTCTGAAAAGACCGTGTTGTAGCATGGGTCGCCACGCATTGTCCGGAGTTTGATCCCGAACAGTTGCCAGGGCGAACAGAGCCCGAATCTATGCAAGGCAGGGAGTATAAGTCATGGAAACTCAATCCGTGTTTGTGGGAATCGATATCTCGAAGGACCGGCTTGATGCCTTCGTCAGGCCTCAAGGTGAGTCTTTTTCCATCCCCAATTCCGATCAGGGAGTCGGCCTGCTTACTGAACGTGTCGGAGCGTTTCATCCCCTGGTCATTCTCCTTGAAGCAACAGGGGGCTATGAGACCAGGATCGTTGCCGCCCTTGCTCACGCAAAGCTTCCCGTCGTTTTGATAAATCCACGCCAGGTGAGAGACTTTGCCAAGGCCACGGGAAGGCTCGCCAAAACGGACCGAATCGATGCCGAGATTATTGCCCACTTCGCCGAGGCGATCCATCCCGAGCCGCGTCTTCTCCCCGACGAGGAGCATAAGGAGCTTTCGGCGCTCATGTCTCGGCGATCTCAACTGATTGACATGATTGTCATGGAAAAGAATCGCTTGCACACAACGACCATAACCGTGAGAAGCCATATTAAAAGCCACCTCGATTGGCTCCAAATCCAAGTTCGAGATGTCAATAGCCAAATCGACCAATTTATAAAACAAAACCCGGTGCTTAAGAGAAAGGTTGAAATTGTGACAAGCGTTGCCGGAGTAGGCCCCACTATCTCCAGAACTCTCATGGCCCATCTTCCCGAACTCGGGCAAATATCCAATAAGAAGATCTCCGCCTTGGTTGGAGTGGCCCCGTTTAACTCTGATAGCGGAGGACACAGGGGAAAGAGGATCATTTGGGGTGGAAGAAACCAAGTTAGATCTATACTCTACATGGGCGCGCTTGTCGCCGTGCGGCACAATCCTGTCATACGCAAATTCTACCGAAGGCTTCTCGCGGCGGGAAAGGCTAAAAAGGTCGCTCTCACGGCCTGCATGAGAAAGCTCCTTACTATTCTCAATGCCATGGTGAGAGATGACTCGCTTTGGTGCGCAAAATAACATTATGACCTCTTGATTTTTAAGACAGTTGCTTTTTTGCAAAGGGGGGAAGGGGGGATTTACTCTGCTGCAGCCGGAAAAAACGAAAGAACTGACCAATACACATCAGTTCAGGGGCAAGGATCCAGTCAAAAACGAGCGACGATTTAGCTAGGCGAAAAAACCCGATGATCGGGTTTTCTATCGGCAGAGTAAAAGATTTCGGGTTATTCAGTACTCAGGTTTTTCGACCTCGATATCCTTAAGAACAGGAACGGAGCTTACTCCGTGCTGTACGAAAAGACTTGAAATCCCCCCAACCCCCCTTTGCAAAAAAAGGGGGCGATCGAGCCAAGCCCCTGCATGCGCATCATTGCGAAGGGGGAGGGGGATCGAGCCAAGCCCCTTCCTGCGAGCCTCCGCTAAGGGGTAAGTGGGCGCATGTGTGGTTAATTGTAAGTTCTCAAAGGGGGGGTGGGGGGATTTCAAGTCTTTTCGTAAGGCACGGAAAAAACTCCGTCCAATTCTTAAAAGCCGTAGGTTGGGCTAAGCGCAGTGCAGCCCAACAAACAGGAGCGCCGGTTGCTCCCTGCGCAGCCCGACAAACCAATCTTCAACGCACCCGGGTATCACTCCCGCTCCTTTTTGAAGCGATCCGATATCGATATGACGTTGCCCGGCTTACCCGGTTTTACCGCCTTTTGTTTTTTGGGCGCAACCAGCTCGGGTCTGGCCGAGATTTTCCCTTCCTCGCCGGACTCGGACTCATCGGGGACTTCGACCGGCGCCACCACTTTTTCGATTCTCATCGGCCTGCCGCCCATCGTGAATTCCTCGCCGTTAAAATAGGCTTGCCGCAAGATCCAGGTCACAACGAGCAGCGGGACCTGGAGCACGAGCAGTTTCACCTGAAACCAACCAGGTTTGACATCTGCTGAGATTTCATCGACCTTTGCAAAAAAGGCCGGATTGTTATCCATATAAACAAGAACTACGTCTCCGATATCGGTCATTTGCGCCTGCCAGCGATGTGAGATGTGGGCGAAATAGTAACACCGACAGTATACACCTTAAACGAGAATGAATATATACCGGCGCTCATTCATTTGAATTTTCAAGGGCGGGGGGAACGCAAAATCGCAGTCGTTTATCGTTTGCTCCGCCGTTAATGTAATTTTCGTCAAGTCTTCCGCAGATCAAAGGCAACTGCCCGAGATCTGGGACCTCGAAGTCGAAAATCATCTCCAAAAACGTGGTGACGATCCTGAAAGTCGCGCCCCACAAAAGTTCGGCCCGCCCGTCCACCGTGTGGACAAAGGCGGGGAAATCCGCGCTTTCCCCTTTTAACCGCCACTGGAGATGGGGAGGCACATTTACCCTGTAGCAGGCGTAGTTGCCAGGATCGAGCAGGGCTCGCAGGGGAAACCGAACGATTCTTTCGACTTCGCGGCTGAGGCGAAATCGCTTCTGGCCAGACATCCAGGCGACTATCGGATGGATGTCCTGTCTGTACATGATCAGGCAGTGGGTGGGCAGCGGCCCCAGAAAAGTCAGCCCGAAGGGGTTTATGCCCATTTCTTCAAAGCCTTCTCGAAGCCCGGCGGCATAGAGGAGCGAAAGAAAGGCGGCATCCCGGGGGCAAGCTGTTTTCAATCGGTTCCAGCACGGCCACTTGGAAAGAGTCGATCCCCCAAGGCTAAGAAGTCGGGCAAGAAAATGGTCGAATTTTTCAACGCCGCCTCCCGGGCAGCAAAGGTCCCCGGGTTGTCTTACCTGTTGTGACCGTTTGTTTAGTATAATGCCCGCCTCGGGAACGGCGCCTTTGCGGGGGGCAAACTCCCCGAGCAAAAGCAAAACGCTGGACGTACGATCGCCCGGTTCGCAGTCGCCGTCGGGAAAAAGAAAGTCATGGCTGAACTCTTTTGACAAAACGTCTCGTACTCGGCTGCGAAGGGCGGTTGTGTCGAAAACGAGCTCCATGTTCACTGCTGCGCTGTTCATCCGCTAAATCCGCTTAACTTCGTTTCAATGCGTTTGCTCGAAATGGGAAAAAGAGTCTTCATTTCCGGGGCGAACAGGCTGATTTTAAACTCCTCGATCATCCGGGCGGTCTCCTCCACAAAGTCTAGTCCTTCCTGCGTGGGCCGGGAGAGAACGCGATTTCCGATCTCCCCCAGTCTTCCCACATAGACCAGGACCCCGGACTCTTTGGCCCGGTCTTTTTCCGGATACACGTAAGCCCTCTCGGCCCGCAGACTTAGCCCCTTTAGATAGCGCACCAAAAGCCGTACGTGCCGCTCGGGGAAAACGGACAAAAAATCCGGCGGGATAGTGGCTTCGACCTCTTTTCGGACAGCGAAAAGCCGCTCGGAAACGGCCCGGTTTGCGCCCGCCATCCGTGTAAACCGGTCGATAACCCCGACCGTATCCTGCCTTTGCTCGACGGCCGAAAGGACCGGCTCTCTAATCTCGTTTCCGAAAACTCCCAGCCGCCCTTTTAGCCTTTGGAGATTTTCAAGAAAAATCGCGCGCTCCGGGTGCTGTTCGGCTTCCAGTCCGAAAACCATCCGCAAAATATAATCATAGAGAGCAGATGTGGCAGGATTTATACCCCCCATGAAGAAAACACGCGAGGCGAAAGTGTCGGGGAAGGCCCAGCTCTTGCCCAAAGTTTTCAGCTCGGCTGCAAAGGCGAGTTTATAGAGGCGCATAAGACCTGCCTGCGACGACTTGGCGGCACTGCCCGGTTCGGTGAAAAGACGAACCGCGACTTTTCCGTCTTCATCGGCCAAACCCGGCCAGGCGAATCTCCCGATGCCCATTGCGTCCGCTCCGATTGTCACCCGGCGCGGCAGCTCTCCAAAATCCGGACCCGTTACCTCGTCTCGCTCCAGCGCCTTGCGGGCCTCCCGCCACAAGTGGTCCTCGTGCCTATCGACAGCCGAAGACCGGAGGGCCTCGATATTTCGCCCCGAGGCCAAAACGTTTCCCGATTCTCCGACCACCTCAAAGCGCATCCTCAGATGCTCGGGCAGTTGCGCGCCCTCCCACTGTCGCTGGTCGACCCGGATTCCGGTGAGGGTAAAGACCGCCTCTCCCAGCCGGGCGTAGAAGTCTCCTTCTCCAAAGGCCATGCCCGGCAATATGCGCCTGGCCGTATCGCCAAGCGGGGCAAGGCGCCGGCGCAGCTCTTTGGGAAGACTTTTAAGGAGCACCGCCACTTTTTCCTGCACCATCCCGGGCACCAGCCATTCAAACGCATCCCCGCGAAGCGCGGGGAGGGTGTGAACCGGCACGGTGAGAGTTATCCCGTCTTCTTTTTCGCCAGGGGAAAACGTGTAGCGAAGAGGCAGCTCGGCGCCGGTGGCGGCAAGAGTGTCGGGGAATTGCTCGGCCGCGTCGAAATCGGGTTGGCTCCGCAGAAGGTCTTCTCTTTTCATCCTCAAAAATTGGTCTCCGCCCCTGTCTTTTATAAGTTTATCAAAGGAGCGGATATCGCAGATTTGGGGGATGCGCGTCTCATAGAATTCGTAGAGGGCCTGCTCATCGGCTAGAAGGTCTTTTCGGCGCGCCTTGTTTTCCAACTGCTCGATCTCGCAGAGCAGAGCGAAGTTGTGGGCAAGAAAACCGTATTTGGCGGGAAGCTCCCTTTCGACCAGCGCCGAGCGTATGAAAATATCGCGCGCCTCTACAGGATTTATGGGCTCGAAGGCTACCTTTCGCCTCTCGACCACCGTCAGGCCGTAAGCCGTGGCTTTTTCGAAGGCTACGACCTGGCCGCGATTTTTTTCCCAGTGCGGCTCCGACCAACTGTACTTCAACACATGCCGCCCGACCGTTTCTATCCATTCGGGGTCGATCGTAGCCGCTGTGCGCGCGAAAAGACGGGTCGTCTGCACCAGTTCGCAGGCGACTATCCAGGCGCCGCCCTTGTTGAAGATGGTCGATCCGGGGAAGAGCATGGCCTGGCGGCCCCGCGCCGCGGTGTAGAGGTTTTTTTCCTTGCGAAGCCCCACCTGGCTAAGGTAGCCGCTCAAAATGGAGCGATGCACGCCCTCGTAGCCGGCCGGGGAGGCGTTTGCCGCAAATCCTCCGATCTCGCCCAGGATGGAGCGAAGTTCCTCGTAGATATCTCGCCACTCGCGCATGCGTCTAAAGGACAGGAAGTGGTCGCGGCAAAATTTTTTCAACTGCTTGGCCCCCCCCGCGCCGGGCGCCCCCCAGCACGCCTGCCAGATTTTTAAAAGCGAGACAAAATCCGATCTCGGATCCCGAAAGACCGCCTGCGCCTGTCTCGCCTGCTCTTCGTGGTCGAGCGGCCTCTCGCGCGGGTCCTGAATGCTGAGCGCGGCGCCTATGATTTCGAGTTCTTCGATCGCGCTTTCTTTTTTGGCCTCGATCAGCATCCGGGAAATGCGCGGGTCAAGGGGCATGCGGGCCATCACCCTGCCGGTTTGCGACATCCCGTTTTGGTCGTCTACTGCGCCCAATTCGCGCAAAATCGCAAAACCATCCTTTATCGCAGCCGCGGAGGGAGGGTCGATAAAAGGAAAGTCCTCTATCCTTCCAAGCTTTAGGTAAAGCATGCGCAAAATGACTTCGGATAGATTGGAGCGCTGGATTTCGGGCGGGGTGAAAAGGGGGCGGTCAAGGTAGTCTTCCTCCGAATAGAGCCTTATGCAGACCCCTGCTTGAACGCGTCCGCACCGCCCTTTCCTCTGATCGGCGCTTGCCCTCGATATGCGAGCCACCGGAAGGGCGCGGGTCTTTGACCTGGGGTTATACTGGGCCGTTCGGGCAAGGCCCGCGTCGATTACGTACCGTATCCCCGGAATCGTTATGGAGGTCTCGGCGATATTTGTGGCGACGATGATCTTCTGCCTGCTAATGGAGGCGAAAACCCTTTGCTGATCGGATGCGGCCATCCTGCCAAAGAGCGGCATCACAACCGTTTCGGCGTAGGATTTTCCCTCGATCCGCTGGACCGTCTCCAGGATGTCGCTTTCCGTGGGCATAAATATCAGGATGTCGCCTCGCTCGCGCGGCCCCGATTTTTTAAGCAGCTCGACTCCTTCCACCGCCCGATCGATGTAGGTCGCATCCCCCGGCTCCTCGGGCTCCACCCGGTCTTCGGCCATATACATTACTTCAACGGGGTACATCCTGCCGGATACCTCGATAATCGGCGCCCCGCCAAAAGCTCTCGAAAATTTTTCCGGATCGATTGTCGCCGAGGTGACGATCACCTTGAGATCACCTCTTTTGGCAAGACTCTGTTTGATAATCCCGATGAGAAAGTCTATGTTTAAGCTGCGCTCGTGGGCTTCGTCGACGATTATGGTGTCGTAGGCTCGGAAATTTTTGTCCCTTTGCGCTTCGGCAAGAAGCACGCCGTCGGTCATAAATTTTATTCTGGTCGTTCGCGCGGTGCGGTCCTGAAATCGAATCTTGTATCCGACAAGGGCCAGCCCCTGTGTGCCGAGTTCTTCGGATACACGCGCGGCAAGGGTCACCGCAGCTATGCGGCGCGGCTGGGTGCAGCCGATCATCCCGGTTTGACCTCGCCCGGCCTCCATGCAGAACTTGGGGATCTGGGTGGATTTACCCGACCCGGTCTCCCCCGTTATCACCAGGACCTGGTGCTCTCGAACGGCGGTGACGATTTTTTCCCGCCATTCCATTATGGGGAGGTCGCAGGGGTAGCTAAGAGATTGCGAAATGTCGGACTCCGTATCGGGGGGAATAAGGGCCATCATAGTAACTATAACTTGCTTTCTAGTCGAGTAAACAGGATACGAAACATCCGGGTCGTTTCCGGGATCTTTACAAAAGACGGGGTCCGTGTCAACGCCTCTGCGATCTTTCTCCTTACACGACCGGCCTTTGTCGGGTTGGGCTAAGCGCAGAGGCCTCCCAAGTGGAGGCAAGGGACAGAAGCGCTGGGAGCTGTTCCCCCCGCACCCCCACGGGTTTCGGGGACGCAACTGAAATTGACAATCGAGAGGGCGCCATGACGGAAATCAAAAGAAAAGTGCGAGAGGCCGCCGATGCGATACGGCCTCATCTACCCGGCGATCGCCCCATGGGGTTGGTCCTCGGGACAGGTCTTGGCGCCATTGTGGATAACATCCAAAAGGATGCGTCGATCCCTTACGGCGACATACCTCATCATCCGGTCAGCACCGCCCCCGGTCACCAGGGACAAATGATACTCGGCACGTTGGCCGCAAGGCCCGTCATTGTCCTCGACGGTCGTTTCCACCTCTACGAAGGCTACTCGGCCCAAACGATTTCCTTTCCATTCAGGGTTCTTCGCGCCCTTGGGACGGAAACGGTCGTGATCTCCAATGCCGCGGGCGGATTGAACCCCGATTTTTGTGCCGGGGACCTGATGGTGATAACCGACCATATAAATTTTACCGGCCACAATCCGCTCGTTGGCGCAAATGAAGACGATTGGGGGCTGCGATTTCCCGAAATGACCGATCCGTACAACAAGGGCCTTGTGGACCTTGCGGAAAAAACGGCCCTTAAGGAGGCAATCAAATTGCAGCGGGGCGTCTATGCGGGAGTACTGGGCCCAAGCCTTGAGACTGCCGCGGAAACGCGGTTCCTCCGCATGGCGGGAGCAGACGCCGTGGGTATGTCCACGGTGATGGAAGTGATTACCGCGGTCCATGCGGGCATGAAGGTGCTGGCGATTTCGGCGATTACCAACGTGAACCTGCCCGATTGCTACCAACCGGCGGCAATCGAAGAGATCCTGGAGACTGCCGCGGTTTCAGGGCGGACTCTCGGAAGGCTTTTCCAGAAAATACTCGAACAGTGCTGAGGTCGTTTGTGTAATCGGGAGTCGAATCGGAGGCCCTAGGCTAGATGGCCGAGCGTTCCGCAGGCGAGGTCGTATCGTTTACCGCCGGTTTAAAAACGGCAAAAAGGCTTACGATAAAATTTAGTCCCACCCCGGCCGCGATCCCGGCTAAAACCGCCAGTTGCGGGTAAAGAGCGGGAAAGGCGACCATGAGTTCTGAGCTTATGATATAGTTGCAAAGCGCGCCGAGCGAACAGGCCCCG
Source organism: Syntrophobacteraceae bacterium (assembly GCA_031292215.1). GTDB lineage: Bacteria > Desulfobacterota > Syntrophobacteria > Syntrophobacterales > Syntrophobacteraceae > SbD1. The sequence continues at coordinate 18,763 of JARLHO010000012.1, forward strand.
ACGTAGCCGAAAAGTTGCTTCAAGATGGAGCCGCTTCGGGCATAATCAAATGTAAAACGGCGGTTCAATACGAAATTAAACCCCATGGAAATAGCGATGGCCAGGCCAATCGATTCTTTGACTCCGACGCTAAGACCCAGCAAAAGAGAGAGCGTTGCGAGGTTTATGACGGTGCCTAGTCCCCCGACTACGAGAAACTGCGCCAGATGCGACCATGTGCCGTACTTGTGAATAAACAGACGCCTTATGTGCTTTATGTACCTGGCCTGCTCCGCAAGCGAGAGTTTGCTCTCACCCGATTGTCGCTCGCAGAAATGAAAGGGAATTTCCTTTACCCTCCGGCACCGGCACTTGACCATTAGCTCAAGGCCGATCTTATAGCCTACCGGATTAAGACCGCCCGCCGCCCGTTCGTAGGTCGAGCGAAGGAGCGCAAAGAACCCGCTCATGGGATCTTTTACGTTTGAAAAGGGCTTCGCCAGCAAAGTCGCAATCTTACTGTTTAGCCAGCGGAAGACTCCCCAGCCCTCATGGGTCGATCCACCCGCGACATAGCGTGAGCCAAGGGCGAAATCATGGCCCGCCTCAAGAGCTTGGACCAATGCCGGGATGGCCTCGGGCGGATGGCTGAGATCGGCGTCCATGACAACGATCACATCGCCTTCGGCGCGCTTTAGCCCGTCGCACACAGCCCGGCTGAGTCCCCGGTCGGTTGTTCGCGTAAAAAGTCTTACCCAATCTTCTCCAAGACTTGCGATATACTCTCGGGTTCCGTCCCGGCTGTCATCGTCCATGATAAGCACTTCGAGGTCCATGCCGTTATCGCGGCGCAGATCCCTTAGGCGCCCGATAAGGAATGGCAGGTTTTCCACCTCCTTGTAGGTCGGAACGATCACCGATACCACAGGCCGAGGCGGCGCCTGCAAACAGGAGTTGGAACCCTTCTCGCGAGGGGCGGTTCGTTCTTCGAATTTGATTTCTAATTCACCCATTTAGGCAAAATACAACCTGTAAAAGAAATGCGCAAGCAAAACGGGAAAATCGGTGCTCCGCCCGCTCTCAGCCTCCCCCCCCCCCCGGCCACACATGCGCCCACCTATCTCCTTTTGCAAAGTTGCAAATAAGGGGGGGCGAGCGAGCCCAGCCGGTCCATGCGCGTCATTGCAAGCGGCTGGAGAGTAAATCCCCCCAACCCCCCTTTGCAAAAAAGGGGGGCGATCGGGCCAAGCCCCTTTCTTGGGAGTCTCCGTTAAGGGGTAAATGGCGCATGTGTGGGTAATTGTCAGCGGCAAGTGGAGTGAGTTTTACCGCGCCGCTAAAAAAGATGAGCAACTGGTCGGGTAAAAATAGCGGTGAAATATCGTAAAAAGTAAGCTGAGAAGGCAAAATGTCGAAATGTAAGGGCTGCTGGAACCGGTGAGCGGGGTAAGGAGAGGCCTTCGGACCACTTCCGCCCCGCAGCGGCCGCCCCAACGCCTACAGCCGTTTCCCGCCCCGGGGCTTAAAAACCGGTGGCATGCTGTTTGCTCAAAGGCCAAGGTGAACGATGCCCCTTTAGCTTGGCCGATCTGGTCGCTAAGCGGGCAGATCCGTATAGGTCAATCACTTTAGAGGAGGATAATTGTGTCAAAGAAAAATTGTTCCCTATCCCGTTATGCCGTAGCGATTGTAGTGGGTCTTGGCTTCGCCTTCTGCGGCGTGTCGGCCACCGCCCATGCGGGCGGAGTTAGCTTCGGCGTGGGCGTTGGCGTGGGCGCCGGCTATGGTCCGCCTCCGGCTGCGTACCCGCCTCCGGCAGCCTATGAGCCCCCGCCCGAGGAAGAAATGGCCGCCCCGCCCGTAATGGTCGAGCCGGCATCTCCGCGGGTGGTGATTCAACCGGCCGCCCCGGTTGCGGTCTACACCGCTCCGGTCGTGGTGGAGCAAAGGTCGAGAGTGTACTATTACTACCCGGCATACCGCTCGTATTACTCGCATCGGGTGGAAACACGCACCGACTACTATGGCGGCGGCAGTCGTTACCGTGAAGACTACTACCAATATTAGCGTCGGTAGCGGGAAGTGGGAAGCAAGTAGCTGGAAGCAAGAAGCTGGAAGCAAGAAGCTGGAAGCAAGAAGCTGGAAGCTGGAAGCAAGAAGCGGGAAGCAAGAAGCGGGAAGCAAGAGGCAAGTAGCAGGAAGCAAGTAGCGGGAAGCAAGTAGCGGGAAGCGGGAAGCGGGAAGCGGGAAGCACGTTTTCTCCCGCCTGCTCCCTGCTTCCTGCTCCTCTTTACTTTTTCATTCATTTGCCCCCCCGGACCCCCCGAAAATCCTCAAGTAATCCTTGCCGATATACGATAAGAGTTGATAAGGAGCCCATTGTGGCTTAGTATTCAAAATGGTGTTATTCCTATGTTGCAAGCTCGATTAATTCTGCTGGTGGGTCTTTCGTTTCGTTTCCGTTCCCGGATAGAACATGACTGCTAATACAGACGACCTTCTCGTTGCAACGTGCAGAACCATGATAAGGACGCTCCTTTCCTGTCTGGACAATGCGACGAAGGGTACTATCTATAAGATAGGCCTGATGCCCGAGGTAACCGCCGTGCGTGTTTTATCGGGCGTAAGAAAATCGGACGCGGAAGAGTTGGAATGGGGTCTTCCCGCAGACTCCGAATACAATCCTCCAGGTAAAAAATGGGAGTTGTACAGGGACCAGCCGGGCCGCGCACTGGAAGCCATGGGCTGGTGCGTGGAAAAACAGAGGAGTTGGACCGCGGATAACCCCATGGAAGATCCGCGAAGCGTTAGAAAGCAGATCTCCGGGGTGCCCGAGGACGAATTCCACATGGAGCCTGTGTTGGTTCGAAAAAAGAGCCTTTACGGAAATTCCAGGAAGCTCCAGTATCCGGTGGACTGGCAGGGCAACTCCATTTGGATGGACAGTGAATTTGTGGTGAGCGCCGTTGTGAAGATTCATTTTAAGCCGGGTTCCCTTAAGGCCGGCGACCATGCGACGGTAGCCGTGCACAACCTGGCCAGGAGCCTGGGGTCCGAACTGCTCTCCCTGTGGTTTAGGGAAAAGCTCTACCAGGCGGGCAAGGAGTTTGCCCGCCAAAGGCTCCAGAGCTGCGAGATATTGGCCCATGAGCTAAGGAACACGCTGGTAAAACTCGGCTTTGTTTTCTCGGCGATAAATGCGCAGATTGGCATTCTTCGGGAAAGATGGGAGTCGCTGCTCCAAAACCACATGCCCGAGCTCGAGTGGAAGGGGCCGCTTCTGGGTGAGTTGTGCGCCCTCCTTGGCCAAAGGGTTCCCGAGTTGCAATCCTCGGCCGAGTTGCTTACATTGGCTCAAAAGCTTCAGGGCGAACAACATGAGCTGGCAACTCTCTATCTTTCTCCTTTCCAGGACCGTGAGTGGGTGAAAAACAAGATTTATCCCAAGTGGGAAAAACTTCTTTTGTCGACTGAGTTGTGGGATAGAGCTCAAATAGAGTCCCTGCTCGATCGGCTGGAAAATTCGCTCGCAACGGGAATGAGCTATGATCCTTTAAGCAATATCGATGGCTTGCCTGTCGAACTCCTGCTCCGGTGGTCAAGACTTGCGTATGTGCAGATAACTTCGGGTAACCTGCCCCAGTTGGAGGAGGTGATCCGGCTGGTGGAGGAACCGGCTCTGCCGGTTTCTCACAAAGAGCAGATGCTAAAAGTTCTAAAATCTTTGAGGGCCATTGTTTACACCATCCCGGAAGTCGAGGAAAAGGCAACCAGCATACTGCAGTCCCTGAGGTTCGGCAATCGGGCCGAAGAAGACGAGGGCTTTGGACCCGATGTCCTGGGGCTGGAGTTCGATTGAAAATCGGGCAAAGGGGGTTGGCTTGACTGATCCGAAGGTGATCGCGAGCGTTTTGGTGGCTTCCAGTGAAAAGTGTCGAAATTATGTATAAGCGCTTTTTCGATTCGGCCGGTGATCCGCGTCTGGTTTCGAGTGGGTGCGGAAAGATGCTTGACGTTAACCGGGCGGGCGTGGAGCTGCTGGGCTATTGCTCCAGGCAGGAAGTGCTGGAACTCGAAAGTGTGCGCGCGCTGTTCCTTGAACCCGAAGTCGGCCGTGATTTTCAAAGGCGCCTTGAGGCCCAGGGGTCTATCCGGGAGTTTGAGGCGACACTCAGGAAAAAGGATGGAACCGATTTTTACGCGGCGATCACCGCAACGCTTTCGTTTGAGGAAGACGGCTCGATTTCCTGGGAGGGCGTGCTAAGAGACATTACCGGAGTAAAAGAACTCCAGAGCGCATTCCTTGAGGTCGAAAAACACAATAGAGAGCTCTCCGAGTCCGAGCGACGCATAAGGGAGCTCAATCGGCATGTCCTAGACATGCTGATGATAATGTCCCATGACATCCGCGGGCCTCTTGTTTCCATTGCCGCCACGTTGAAGCTGCTTTTGCGGGGTTCTTTCGGACGCATGGACGAGTCGGTGTGGAATACGGTCTCCGATCTCATGGCGCGGGTCCGCCACCTCATAGGTATTGCCGAGGAGTGCCTGGGGAGCGCTCATTCCATCGATGGGGCGGTTCTAAAGGAAAGGGAATTTATCGATCTGCGCCAGGACATCATCGATCCGGTGCTCGATGAAATGTCCAATGAAATCGAGGAACGGGGGATAGTGATCGATAATCGCCTGGGCGCCATTCCGGCTGGAACCATCAATATCAGCTCCGAAATGATGTGGTTAAAGCCTGTATTTAGAAATCTTTTCAAAAACGCGATAAAATACGGTGGAAAAGGCTGTACCATCGCTTTCGGATTTCAGGATCACGGCGCTTTCTACCGGCTAAACGTCTACAATAGCGGCGTGCCGATTCCCCAGGATTACAGGGACCGGCTTTTTACCAAATTCTCTCACATAGACGACGGGGCGGAGAAAAAAGACGGCTTCGGCATGGGGTTGTATCTTATACGGGAGATGGTCCGAAAACACGAAGGCGACATGTGGTACGAACCAAGACACAACGGATCGGATTTTATCTTTATCCTGCCAAAGAAGCCGGCCTAGGCCTTAGCCGCTTGCAATGACGCGCATTGACCGCCTAGGCCGAATCGCCCCCCTTTTTTGCAAAGGGGGGGTGGGGGGATTTACTCTCCTGCCACTTCCAGAGCCGGAAAAAACGAAACAACTGTCCCATACATATCAGTCCGGGGGGGGCAACAAGCCGGGCAAAGACCGAGGGGCGACCTAGACGCTCCGGGCCCGGGGGATTTTTTAAATGGCTTTCGTGCTGAACGAACGAACTCGAAATCCCCCCAACCTCCCTTTGCAAAGGGGGGCGATCAGGCCAAGCCCCTTTCTTGGGAGTCTCCGCTAAGGGGTAAGTGGGCGCATGTGTGGGTAATTGTCAGTTTTCAAAGGGGGGGCAGGGGGGATGTACTCTTCCGCCCCCGGAAACAGCCCGTAGGTTGGGCTAAGCGCAGCGCAGCCCAACAAATAGCACATTCAACCCCATAGGTGGGGCTAACCCTGTATGTGGGACAAATCCCGGCGCAGCCCAACAAAAAGCCCATTCGAGGATCATAAACCATGGTTTCGGTAGCAGAGATAAGAAGGGCTGCCGCCCTTCTCAAGGGGCGAGTTCTGCGCACGCCTCTCGTGTATTCGCCCACGTTTAGCAAGGTCTCGGGTTTTGAAGTTTATCTAAAGCTTGAAAATCTCCAGGCGACCGGCTCGTTTAAAATTCGCGGTGCAACCTTCAAAATCCTAAGCGAGTTAAATAACATAAGTAAGGGTGGGGTCGTTGCGGCATCGGCTGGAAATCACGCTCAGGGGGTCGCCCTGGCCGCGAGCCGGGCAGGGCTTCCCGCAACCGTTGTGATGCCCCAATGGGCCTCGCTTTCCAAGCAGGAGGCAACGCGGGGCTACGGCGGAAAAGTCATCCTGGAAGGGCAGGGGCTAAACGACTCGATACGAAAGGCGCTCGAGTTGGCCAAAGAGGGGCTCTTCTTTATCCATCCGTTCGACGATCCGGCCATTATCGCCGGTCAGGGAACCATAGGGCTCGAAATCATGGAAGAGCTCCCGGAAACGGACGTGATAGTCGCTCCGGTGGGAGGCGGGGGGCTTATAGCGGGAATTTGCGTCGCAGCCCATGCGCTAAGACCGGGTGTAAAAATTATAGGGGTTCAGGCGCAAACCTGTCCATCGGCCCGTAAAGCCCTTGAAACGGGTGAAAGAACCCTGGTCGAGTCTCTTTCTTCGATTGCCGATGGAATAACTGTCAAACAGATCGGCGCTCTTCCGTTCGAGATAATCCGAAGGGAGGTCGACCGGATTTTGCTGGTTGGCGAAGACCGTATCGCCGAAGCCGTGATCATGCTCTTGGAGCGTAAAAAGGTGCTTGCCGAAGGAGCGGGCGCGGTGTCTTCCGCAGCGCTTCTTGGCGGGCAAATCGAAGCGTTTCCCGGAGCAAAGGTCGTTTTGGTGGTTAGCGGGGGAAATATCGATATCTCGCTGCTCGATAGGGTTATCCGAAAAGGGCTTTCGTGGAACGGGCGAATAATGCGTTTTAGTGTCGGCCTGGATGATGAGCCGGGGGCGCTTGCAAAGCTCTTGGTAATTATTGCAGCGGCCGGGGCCAATGTTTTGCAAATCCATCACAACCGGGGCGGCCCGGATGTGCCCGTTCGCCGTAGCCGGGTGGAACTGGAACTGGAAATGCGTAATTTTGTCCATATCCGCGAGCTCGAAGCTACTCTTGCCGAAGCGGGCTACCATCTGGAGCAAAACGCCGCCGGTGCTTCGCGCTAATTGGATAATAGGGGTGCTATTCGCCGGATTTCTGCCGGGAAAGTTTCTAACGCGAGCCGAGCTCGAACTTAAGACGCGTAATTTGGCGCATGCCCGGTGCTGACACCAACCCGAGAGGGAGGCGCTGCCGGCTCTCGCGGCCCCGCAGCGATCCCGGCTCACCCAAAGTCGATTTCGATATGCCCGGGAAATTCCCCAAACATCTCGCTTCTTTCCAATTCCCCTTGAGGATTGAAAAAACGCATATTGCCTTCGTCGTCGCAGAACCAGACTTCTTTGGCCCCCGCCTCAAAATACAATGACATTTTGCCTTTCATCGCCTTTTCACTATTGGAGGGGGATATCACTTCGACAACGATTGGCGGGGATTCCTGGTACGGATCGTTATCCCCGTTCCTTTTGAAAAATTCGATGCTTCCCCATGCGACATCGGCAATCTTAACGCCGTCGGAAGTCTGGACGTTGCATTCCGGCATAGCTCTGTTTTCTTCTCCATGGTGTTCGAACCATGCGTTTATACGCGCCTGGAATAACCGATGCCTATTCTTGGCCGCTACCATCATAATGTAGCCTTCCCCGTTCGTTTCGATTTTGAAAGGCAGCTCTTTTAGGCTGGGATGCTCGACCACTTCATGCCATTCCATCTTATTTCTCCTCTCCAAGGCGCACCTGGTCACCAATCGAATCTTGGAACGGGGTCTAGGGGAAGTGCAACCCATTCCCCCTCGCTATACTATATATCTTCTTCGCCCTGGCCGGTAGTTTTTTCGCCGGCGCCCTGGTCCACCCCGGGGGGGGACCTGCAGGATAGCAGCTTTCCCCTTCCTGTTCCAAGGTTTACATAACATAAGGCAGGGACCCGACCGCCAGACCCGCTAAACGATACGCAACAATTTTTGCGCCACGGAAAAACCTTCCCAATCGGGCAACACGATCTGCCGATTGCGCGCTGAAGCGTCGAATTTCGGCCTTCGATATTTCGCCTTCGCTAAGGGGTAACGGATCCGCACTCCTTCACAATCGCAACCGCCCGCCGATAATCCTTAGCCATTTTCTCCTGCCACCCACAACGGGTTCGCCCGGGCCTGACTCCGCTTCTTAATGACCACCGTACACCTCGCTCCCATGGGCGATTTTTACCACAACCACAAGCAGTTGCTCATCTTCTAACCTGATCGAAATCCGATAATCTCCAACGCGACAGCGCCAGAACTCCCTAAGCTGTCCCTTGAGCGGTCCGCCAAGAGCCCCGGGATCCCGGAGATAGCAATTGATGCGGCGAGCGTTCCGCGGATCAATTCTGCCAAGGTCCCTTTCCGCCTGTGGTGTAAAACTAATCCGCCAGGCCAAGCCTGTGCTCCACTTCTTCGAGCGGGATAGCCTCCTCGCCGCTCTTTAGAAAATCCTCATAGGCGGTTTCGGCCAGGTAAGCGTCTTCAAGGTCCTCGATGGTCCGCTCAAGCGCCTCGCGGAAAAAAATAGCTCTTGGTCTTTTCGTGGCCCGGGCAAGAACTGTCAAGCGCTGCGTCAATTCTTCCGGAAGCCTCACCCCGTGAGTGTTTGGCATGCAGTTTCCTTTCGTATTGATTGTAATACAACGCACACAATCAAGGAGCAATCGTGCATCGTCTTTCCTGTGTGATAAAGGACGTTATCCCACAGGAAAACGAAAAAAGGGGATGGGGTGGATAAGGTAAGGACCTGCGGGTAGGGGAAAAAAGAGAGTCAGGGACACTTCCTGCGCTCTACGCGAAGGATAAGAGGATTGCTGAAAAGGCCCTGGTGTGGACAGAGCGCATGCCGGAGGTTGGCCCGATAAATTCTAGTGAGAGGTTAACCGGGCCGGCGCTATGACTGATCACAGCCGCAGTCGCCCGCCGTTAACCCTCAGCCATTTCCTCCTTTCCCGGTGGTCGGGAAGAATCGAGCCCACCAATGCCCAGTACTGCTCCGAGTGGTTGTGGTGTACAAGGTGGCAGAGCTCATGCACGATGAGATAATCAATGACCTCTTCGGGCGCCATGATGATGTTCCAGGCAAGACTGATGCGCCCGCTCGTGGAGCAACTCCCCCAGCGCGACTGCATCGATTTGATCGTAACCCGCCCCGGACTTACGCCGATCCGGGCCGCATAGCGCGTGACCCTTTCCCTTGCTTTGGCAAGCATGCGCGAAACATACCATGCCGTAAGCTGTTCTTTTACCATCGAAGGCGCGTCCAGTCCCTTCTCCCCGCAAAAACGCACGCAAATATGCCCCTCGTCTACGGTGACCCCCGGGGGACCTCCCGGCTCGACCCGCAGCCTATATTCCTTTCCCAGGTAGTGAATCGTTTCACCGGTTTGAAAGCTCTTTTCTCCGGCCTTTGGCTCCCTCTTAAGATTGGTCTCCAAGGCCTTCCTCACCCAGTCGGACTTTTCTTCGATAAATCGGGCCAGCTTTACCCGGGGGCAAGTTGCGGGAGCGTGCACTACGACGCGGTTATCGGGATAAACGGTTATGGAGAGCGTTTTTCTTCTGGCGCTCATCTTGAGCTGATAGCTGAAATCGAATTCTTTCACGCCACTCGTAGCCAAATGTTCTCCTTAAAATCTGTGGCCTTAAGGTTTTTCATGTGACTTTTCGGGCGAAATTACCCCATTTCCACGATAAATAAAACATCGAATTAACTTTCCGGACCATGTCTCCCTATTTACGGCCGCGCCTTTTCTCGTTGCCTCTTCTCGTTTCCGTCTTCATTGCCGTTACTATTTGCCGCTTCAGGTTGCCGTTTGGCAATATCGGCTTAAAAAATGATAAAAAAAGGCCACAACGCAAAACGGTTGTATAAGCAGAGGGAAATAAATGAGAGTGAAAACCAGTGATTTGCTGTCCGGGAGCCTGCGGTTTAAAACCGTTAGCGGCCATTTGCCGCCGGCGCGCAGCCCTTTGCCGCGAGTGGATACCTCATATTTTCAATCGATGCTCGCTGTTATCCTGGCTGTTCCCGCGCTGTTATCCATGCTGTTACGATGCTGTTATTTGGGGAAAATAAACTATATAGTAATAGATAAATCAAGAATATAGCTAGATCGATAATCGTTTTTCGCTGTTTTTTCAGCGCGACCGACTAATTTCTGCCAAATTTACGGCCCGGGAAAAGTGGCCGGCGATTTGCGGCATTGGACAAGTTGTCTGCACAATGGTTCACGCAGGGAGAAAAAGGATTTTGCGAAGTTGACGAAAAAAGGAAACACTCTGCGATCTCAACCGAGTCCGTGTTGGATGTTTTTGCCCTGGCCCTCAGTAAATTTACCGTGCCAAAGCCCTACTAGTTGGAGTATATTTATCAGTTACCGCGCCGCCCCGCGTTATTTCCGGACGGCAGAGCTTTCGGCCGCAGAAAGATCATCGACTGTTTAATTTTAGAAGGAAGAACCATGTCGTATTTGCAGCAGATCGATCCTGAGATCGCAGTAGTCATCGAGGAAGAGGAAAAACGCCAGAAGGGCCGCCTGGAATTGATCGCATCGGAAAATTTTGTCAGCACGGCCGTACTCGAAGCCCAGGGATCGGTCCTGACCAACAAATACGCGGAAGGCTATCCGGGCAGAAGATATTACGGAGGGTGCGAGCACGTAGATGTTGCCGAAAAACTCGCGCAGGAGCGGGCGAAAAAGCTCTTTCACGCAGATTATGTAAACGTGCAACCCCATTCGGGTTCGCAGGCCAATATGGCCGTTTTGTTCGCAGCCCTTCAGCCCGGCGATACCATCCTGGGGATGGATTTGCGCCAGGGTGGCCACCTCACTCACGGAAGCCCCGTGAGTTTTTCCGGCCGCCTCTTCCGGGTCGTCTCCTACGGCGTGTGCCGCGATACCGAGCAAATCGACTACGACCAGGTCGAGCGCATGGCCACCGAGCAGCGGCCAAGGCTTATCATAGCAGGGGCGAGCGCCTACCCGAGGATAATCGATTTCGAAAGATTCGCCTCCATTGCCAAAAGTATCAGCGCCTACCTCATGGTGGATATGGCCCACATTGCCGGCCTGGTTGCGACCGGCCTGCACCCCAACCCGGTGCCTTTCGCCGATTTCGTAACTTCTACGACCCACAAGACCCTGAGGGGACCACGGGGTGGGTTGATACTCTCTCACGCAACGTATGCCAAGATGCTCGACAGCCAGATATTTCCCGGCATTCAAGGCGGACCGCTCATGCATGTGATAGCGGCCAAGGCCGTGGCCTTTCAGGAGGCTCTAAGGCCCGGGTTCAGGCTCTACCAGGAGCGAGTGATTGCAAACAGCAAACGACTTGCCGAGGTTTTGTCCGGCTACGGCTTCCGGCTGGTCTCCGGCGGGACCGACAACCACCTCATGCTTGTGGACCTGACCCCCCGGGGGCTGACCGGAAAGGTCGCCGAGGAAACCTTGGACTTGGCGGGCATTACCGTCAATAAGAACGCCATTCCTTACGATATCCAAAAAACCAGCGTTACGAGCGGCATAAGGATCGGGACCCCGGCGCTTACCACGCGCGGAATGGGTCCGGAACACATGGAAACTATCGGGGGCTTCATGCACCGGGCACTTGATTGTGTGGGCGACGCCGCCGGGTTGAAAACGCTAAACGGTGAGGTCGCCGAGTTTTGTTCCGGTTTCTGCCTCCATGCGGACAATCTGGCGTGCTGAGCCGGAGATGGGCAAATGGCCCTGAGAGGTTCCTGATAGGAAGAGATGGCCCTGAGAGAAACTGATCCGGTATTCATGAAACAAGCGCTGCGCCTTGCTCTAAGGGGTGCGGGCATGACCAGCCCCAACCCTATGGTTGGGGCGGTTGTCGTAAATGGGGGAGTTACTACCGGAAAGGGGTATCATCGGGAGTTTGGCGGCCCGCACGCGGAGGTAAACGCGATTGCGGATGCGGGCTCATCGGCCAGGGGCGCGGTTCTCTACGTGACGCTCGAACCGTGCAATCACTACGGCCATACGCCACCATGCACCCAAGCGATTCTCGATGCCGGAATAGAACGGGTGGTATTCGGGATGGGCGACCCGAATCCGGGGGTTGCAGGCGGGGGGGGCGAGGCTTTGAGACTGGCCGGGGTGCAGGTCCGTGGGGGAGTCCTCGAATCGGATTGTCGAGCGATCAATCAGCCGTTCATAAAACACGTAACTACCGGGCGCCCGTATGTGAGGCTAAAGTCCGCGGCTACCCTCGACGGCTTCATCGCCACATCTGCCGGGGACTCCAAGTGGATTACCGGTGAGGCCGCCCGCGGATTCGCACATCTTATCCGCTCGCGTGTGGACGCGGTTGTGGTAGGGATCGGGACGGTCATAGCCGATGATCCGCTTTTGACCGCGCGGCTCTCCGGAAAGAAAAAAATTCGCCAGCCGGTGCGAGTCGTTTTGGATACCGATCTAAGAATTCCCCCCGCCTCGCAGTTGGTCCGGACCGCTTCGATTTCTCCGGTCTGGGTCGTCTGCGGTCCAAACGCTCGGGTTTCCCGCGAAGAAACTCTTATCCGGGCGTCCGTTCGTGTGATAAGACTACCCTTGCTAAATGGGGCGATCGAGGTGGAGGGCATGTTGTCCCACCTCGGGCAAAACGGCATATCGAGTCTTCTGGTGGAAGGCGGCGGGCGAGTCCTGGGATCTTTTGTCGAATCCGGCCTGGCAGATGATTTCTATTTTTTCTATGCGCCCAAGATCCTTGGAGACCCCGGAGGGGTCTCGATGGTTTCGGGTGCGCCGAGGCAAAAGATATCCGATTGCGTTCGGGCCCATGGGATAAAGGTTGAAAAGTTTGGAGAGGACCTGCTCGTTACCGGCAGGCTTCGAGAAAATCTTTATTGATGTTTTGCTTCTTCCGGCCGTGGCGCCGGCAAGGGGGAGTTAGCCCAATATGTTTACCGGCCTGATAGAGGGGACCGGGACGCTTCTTAGAACAGAGCGTCACGGACCGGATGCGCGCATGGTGATAAGCCCCGGCTTCCAAATGGATAAGCCGGTTTTGGGAGAAAGCATAGCCGTTGACGGGGCATGTCTTACCGTTGTCGATTTTGACAGCAGCTCCTTTGTGGCCGATGTCTCGGCCGAAACGCTCGCCAAAACGACTCTTGGGGCTAAGGCCTCGGGCAGCCGGGTAAATCTCGAAAGGGCCTTAAGGCTTGGAGATCGGCTGGGCGGCCACCTGGTTACCGGACATATCGACGGCATCGGGCGCCTTAAGGAGCGAAAGGCCGAGGGCAGATCCATTAGGATTTCCTTCGAGTTGGCGCGCGAATCGATGCGGTTTGTCATCGAGAAAGGCTCCATCGCGATAAACGGGATAAGCCTCACGGTAAACGGGGTCGAAAGTTCGGGCTTCGATGTAAACGTTATCCCGCATACGGCTTCGATGACTACGCTGTGCGACCTTCAGATCGGCTCGCAAGTAAACATTGAAACCGACCTGATAGGAAAATACCTCCACAGGCTGGTGAGTCTGCGGGAAGGTCCAGCGGAGCAAAACCCCGGTGGAAAAGGAATAGATCTCGATTTGCTGAGGCGCCACGGTTTTGCCTGAACCAACCACGCCTTGAAGATATCGTTTGAATTATGTTATAGATCGGCGGTTTCAACATCTTTTACCATTGAAAAGCATTTCTGCCCTGGCGTTTTCGCACATTTGCGCGGCGTCGCTCGGGGTGACTTTTTTCTAAACGGACTACATTGCAAAAGGAGATACGCAGATGCCCTTGGCGACGATCCCCGAGGCGCTTGAGGATATCAGGCTGGGTAAGCCCATTATTCTAGTCGATGATGAAGATCGTGAAAACGAAGGAGATCTGTGCATAGTGGCCGAAAAGGTTACGCCCGAGGCGGTCAATTTCATGGCCAGGTTCGGACGGGGCCTCATCTGCCTTACTCTTTCGCCGGAAATGGTCGATCGGCTTCAAATCCCGATGATGGTCACAATGAACAAGTCGCCCTATCAAACGGCGTTTACCGTGTCCATAGAGGCTCGAAAAGGGGTGACAACGGGTATCAGCGCGGCCGACAGGTCCCATACCATCCTCACCGCCATCGGCGACCATGTAAAACCCGAAGACCTGGTTAGCCCCGGTCACGTGTTTCCGCTGCGCGCTAAAAAAGGCGGCGTGCTGGTGCGGACCGGCCAGACGGAAGGCTCGGTCGATCTCGCGCGGATCGCCGGCATGAAACCGGCCGGGGTAATTTGCGAGATCATGAACGAAGACGGCACCATGGCGCGCATGCCCGATCTCGAAATCTTTTCTCGCGAGCATGATCTAAAAATCGTAACCATCGCCAGCCTTATCCAGTACAGGATGCAAAACGAGGCGTTCGTCCACAGGGCTGCGACCGCCACGCTTCCCAGCTCCTTTGGAGGCGAATTCAAGGTGATAGCCTTCACCAACGACATCGACGAATACATTCATCTTGCGCTGGTAAAAGGTGAGATAGGACCGGAAGACGATGTGCTCGTCCGGGTCCATTCGGAATGTCTTACGGGCGACGTTTTAGGGTCTTTGCGATGCGATTGCGGCGCGCAGCTCCGGGCGGCCATGGCGCAGATCGGGCGGGTCGGAAAGGGCGTTCTTCTCTACATGCGTAACCATGAGGGGCGTGGCATAGGCATTGTGAACAAGATCAAGGCCTACGCTCTTCAGGAAAATGGCTACGACACTGTGGAGGCCAACGAGGCGCTCGGATTTGAAGCCGATTTGCGCGATTATGGAATAGGCGCGCAAATGCTGGTCGAGCTTGGCGTAAAGAAGATGAAGCTTATGACCAATAATCCCACAAAAATCGTGGGGCTTCAGGGCTACGGCATTACCGTGACCGAAAGAGTGCCGCTCGAAATTTCACCAAACGAGTGCAACCGCGAATACCTTAGCACCAAGTGTCTCAAGATGGGGCATATAATGAGCTGCATATCCGCCGAGGAGGAAGCTTCATGAGGGTTTTCGAAGGAAAACTGCTGGCCGAAGGGCTGAGATTCGGGATCATCGTAAGTCGATTTAACGACTTTATCGGGGAAAGGCTCCTGGGAGGGGCCCTCGATGCTCTCAAAAGAAGCGGGGCAGACGAGGAAAATATCGAAGTCTACAAGGTCCCGGGAGCCTTTGAAATACCCATTATTGCCAAAAAGGCGGTGGCAAGCGGTAAATACGACGCCGTGATCTGCCTTGGGGCCGTAATACGGGGGGCGACTCCCCACTTTGATTACGTTGCCGCCGAGGTCTCCAAGGGGATCGCGAATGTGTCCCTTGAAGCAGGGGTCCCGATCAGTTTCGGAGTCCTTACTACCGACACGATAGAGCAGGCGATCGAGCGGGCCGGCGCCAAGGCCGGAAACAAGGGCTGGGACGCGGCATATGCCGCCATAGAGATGGCCAACCTGATGAAGCAGATGTAGCGCTGTAGGTTGGGCTAAGCGAAGCGCAGCCCAACAAGAACAATTCGAAGCAGCTTTTCATGTCCCCCGGCATCCCCGGGAATCATGAAAATTTTCATCCTCTTTGCGACTTCGCGTCTTCGCGGCTTCGCGTGAGAAAACTTTTCGATACACACAGACTGATTATTTTTTCAGGCTAGATAGAGTTTTTTTAAATATGGGCCAGAGGCGCAAATCCAGAGAGATAGCTTTGCAGATGCTCTACCAGTTGGAGATGACCTTGGAGTCTCCCCAAGATGTCGTAGATTCCTACATCGAAATGGAATTAAGCGGAAAAGACGGCGATACGGAACTCTGCGATGCGGTTCGCCCGTTTGCCGAGCATCTTTTAACCGGCGTTTATCTCCACCGGGACGAACTCGACAACATGATTACGGCCGCCTCCGCGAACTGGCGTCTGGAGAGGATGTCGATAATCGACAGGAACGTCCTGCGTATTGCCCTCTTCGAGATGCTCCACTGCCGGGAAATCCCCCCGAAGGTGTCGATAAACGAGGCCATCGATCTTGGAAAAACCTTTGGCAGCCCGGATTCCGGCGCGTTCATAAACGGCATACTCGATAATCTTTTGCAGGCAGTAAACCGGTCTCGCGAAGAACAGGCCTCCGGCACGTAGCGTCGTTAGGAGACGTTTTATGGATTTTTTCCAATAATTCGTCACCAGGCTCTGAAAATCTGTCATCTTATGTTCTTTTGCCACGCGGGGGCAACCCACGGCCCCGCGAGGAAAAAAATCCTACAGGAGGCTACTTTGAGCTTTGCCGTTGCACTGGGCGGAAAAGGCGGAACGGGTAAAACCACCATAGCGGGTCTTTTGATTCGATACATGCTAAGCCATGGCATGAAGCCTTTGCTCGCCATTGACGCCGATTCGAATTTTAATTTAAACGATGTCCTGGGAGTCTGTTTGGAGGAGACTCTGTCCGAGGCCCGCGAAGACATGAAGACAAAAGTCCCGACGGGCATGACCAAGGACATCTTCATGGAGATGAAGCTCGAACAGGCCCTGGTCGAGTCCGAAGGGTTCGACCTGATCGCCATGGGGCGCCCGGAAGGCCCCGGCTGCTATTGCGCGGCCAATAATCTTCTCACCACCCTCATCGAGCGGCTAATCGATAACTACCAGTATATTGTCGTGGATAACGAGGCGGGCATGGAGCATTTCAGCCGCCTCACCCAAAAAGACATAGACCTTTTGCTTCTGGTCTCCGATCCCAGCAGAAGAGGCCTTGCGGCTGCGTGTCGCATAGCCGAACTGGTAAAGACCCTCCCGATCCGTGTCTCGCAAAGCGTGCTGGTGATAAACCAGGTCCGAGAGGCGCCCGAAGACTGGCCAGAGGAGGTCCACCGCATCTTCGGACCCGATAGGATCGCCTGCCTGCCGGCCGATCCGATGATTTCGCGCTTCGACATGGAGGGGAAACCAACCGTTACGCTTCCAGACGATGCGCCGGTGGTAAAAGCGGCTCAAAAGATTTTCGAAAAATGGATAAACGGCCGTTAGTGAAAAACTAACTTACTGGTGAGCTGCCAGGAGGAGGAAAGAGAGGATGTTTTTTATTCGCCGCGCGCTTCTTAGCGTGACCGATAAAACCGGGCTGGCTGATTTTGGCAGGGGGCTGCGTGGATTTAACGTTGAGCTGCTCTCGACTGGAGGCACTGCAAAGACGCTTCGCGAAGCCGGAATCGAGATTACCGAAGTATCCGATTACACGGGTTTTCCGGAAATGCTCGACGGCAGGGTAAAGACCCTTCACCCCAAAATCCACGGCGGAATCCTTGGAATACGCGATAACCAAACGCATGCCGATACCATGGCAAAGCACGAAATTCTGCCGATAGACATGGTTGTCGTGAACCTCTATGCGTTTGCCAAAACGGTTGCCCGCACCGGTTGCACGCTCGAAGAGGCCATAGAAAACATCGATATCGGCGGACCGACCCTTATTCGGGCCGCTGCGAAAAATAACCGGTTCGTAGCGGTGGTGACAGAGCCTTCGGATTATCCCGGGGTCCTTAAAGAAATGGAGGCCCTAAAGGGGGCGGTATCTGAAAAAACCAGTCTGCGCCTTGCCTGTAAAGCTTTTTGCTCGACAAGCGGCTATGACGCCAATATCTGCGAATATCTTACGGAAACGATTCGCAAATAGCAATACGGGCCCTACGTTGTCAGGAAGACGTGGGGGCGCCGCGCGAACGCAAATGGGTAGAAGAAGGCAGCCATACAGATGAAGGTATTAGTAGTTGGAACGGGTGGCAGGGACCACGCCATTGCCTGGAAATTTGGCAGGAGTCCGCGGGTTAGCCGCGTCTTCGTAGCTCATGGCAATGCGGGGATAGCCCGGAGCGCCGAATGCGTAAATCTTAGAACCATCGAGGAGATGGCCGATTTCGCGGAAAAAGAGCGAATCGATCTGACCTTCGTTGGACCCGAAAAGCCGCTTTCGGCAGGTATTGCCGATCTTTTTGAGTCGCGCGGCCTGCCCATCGTCGGGCCGGACAAAAAGGCGAGCAGGCTGGAATCGAGTAAATGCGACGCCAAGGAGATGATGCGCGAACTGGCCATTCCGGTTCCTGAGTTTGAAAATTTCAGTGAACCGGACAAGGCCCGCGACTACATTCGAAGCCTCGGGTATCCGGTTGTGGTAAAGGCTGACGGACTTGCTGCGGGCAAGGGCTCTTTGGTGTGCGACTCGGTTGCCGAAGCTGAAGCAGCGGTCCGCCAGATCATGGAAGAGCGGGCCTTCGGAGAAGCGGGACAACGGGTGGTCGTCGAAAAGCGGCTCTATGGCCGTGAGCTTTCCTTCTTTTGCTTTACCGACGGCTATTCGATCGTACCGATGGTAGCCGCGCAGGATTACAAGCGCGCGCTGGAAAACGACGAGGGCAAAAACACCGGGGGCATGGGTTCCTATTCGCCGCATCCCTTTCTAAACGAGGCCCTGGTGAAAACCATCATGTCCCGGGTGGCCGAGCCGCTCATAAACGGCGTGCGCGAAAAGTACTCCATAGTCTACCGGGGGGTACTCTACCTCGGGCTCATGCTTGTCGAAAAGGGCGATGAAGTTATCCCCTACGTTCTCGAAATCAACATTAGACTCGGGGACCCTGAAGCCCAGGTGATACTTCCACGGCTTCGAACCGACCTGGTGGATATAAGCGAAGCCATTCTCGCCGGGCGCCTTAAGAGTATGCAGCCCGAGTGGGACCCCGACTACCGGCTTTGTCTCATTGCCACCAGCGGAAGGACAAAGGGTAAGAAAGGCTGGTACAAGGGCTACCCGGACCGCTACAAAATTGGCGTTCCCATCGAAGGTCTTGACAAAATCGATGAAAACTGCCTCGTTTTCCATTCCGGCACCGAACTCGACCCTTCCGGCCGCCTCGTTACCACCGGAGGTAGAGTGCTCTGCATCGTCAGTTCGGGGAAAACGCTCGCGGCGGCAAGGGAAAAGGCACTTTTGGAAATGGAAAAAGTGGGCTTCGAAGGAATTTACTACCGAAAAGATATCGGCCTGGAATAGCAGGCCCTGCGGAGTTTTACGTGACAACGGTAAAAGCGCTCGTAATGACCGGTTTTGGCCTTAACTGCGATCTGGAGACTTCCCATGCCCTGCGGGTTGCGGGGGCGGAAACCGAAAGAGTGCACGTAAACAGCCTCATTGGAGGCGAAAAATCCCTTCGCTCGTACCGGATTTTCGTTATCGGCGGGGGGTTTTCCTGGGGCGACGACCACGGGGCGGGCGTAATTATGGCGATGCGTCTAAAACATCGGCTCCAGGACCAGATTTTGGCCTTCGTGGGTAGCGGCGGCATCGTAATAGGGATATGCAACGGATTCCAGGTGCTGGTTAACCTGGGGCTTTTGCCGGGGTTTGAGCCTAACCTGATGAACCGGGAAGTGGCGCTGGTCGCCAACGACTGCGGAGGGTTTCGCGACCAGTGGGTGAATCTTTCGCTAAACCCCGCCTCCCACTGCGTTCTATCCAAAGGGTTGGAGAGCATCGAACTGCCGGTCCGCCACGGGGAGGGAAAGTTTTTTGCCGACCCTTCCGTCATAGAAAAGCTAAACGCGCGCGGGCAGGTATTTTTGCGCTATGCCAAACCAGACGGGACCCTCGCCGCGGGTGAGTTTCCCCATAACCCCAACGGTTCGGTGGAAGATATCGCGGGGATTTGCGACCGCACCGGAAGGGTCGCAGGCCTCATGCCTCATCCCGAGGCGTTTAACCATTTTACCAACCACCCCGATTGGACTTTTTTACGAGAAAAATACCGGCGAAAGAATTTGCCGATCCCGGAAGAAGGCGACGGCATAAGGATTTTTCGAAACGCCGTGCGCTATTTTGGATAAGGGAGTGGCAGTGATGCATTCACCTGGCTCTCGCAAACTGCGCCTGGCCGTCCTGGTCTCCGGTGGTGGCACGAACCTGCAGGCGATAATTGACCGCTCCGCCGCAGGGACCCTCGATGCCGAAGTAGTAGTGGTTCTAAGCGACAGGTCCAGCGCTTTTGGCCTGGAGAGGGCAAAAAAAGCAAATATCCCCGCATTTCCTATCGATTACAGGTCGAGGACCCCGGGCCGGATCGAAAAAGCGAAAAGCCTTGTAGATTTATCGGAACTCGACAGCAGGCAGAAAATAATCAAGAGTCGGGATCCCGCCGAGCGCATGTCCCGGCTGGCAAGGCTTGTCGCCGCCGAAGACGAGATGATCCGCGTCCTTGATTCCTTCCGGCCCGATTTTGTCTGCCTGGCGGGTTTCATGCGACTCCTAACCCCTTATTTCATCGGTCGCATAAACGGCTGCGGCCCGAGAATCGTAAACATCCACCCGGCGCTTCTTCCCTCTTTTCCCGGAACAAACGGCTACGAAGACACCTTCGAATACGGGTGTAAATGGGGCGGGGTAACGGTCCATTTCGTAGATGAAGGCGAAGACACAGGCCCGGTCATCGCCCAGGCCGTCTACCCGATATGGCCCGAAGACGACATCCAAAAGGTTAGAAACCGCGGCCTCGCGATGGAATATGTCGTGTACCCGCAGGTGATCGACTGGCTGGCTGCAGGCCATGCGGCCATAAAAAGCGGCCCGGGCGGGAGAACTTTTGTCCGGATAACCGACCCCGACTACGCGGCCATCCTCGCCGGCTGGCTCGAGTTGGCATGCCGCAGGCCCGGTTGATTTTTTTAGCCCACTTCATTGCCGCCTGTTCCAATCCTTTCGTAGGTTGGGCTAAGCGCAGCGCAGCCCAACAACCTGATTTTTCAAAGCAGGAAACGATGCACTTGCCGCGCAGAAGGATTAATCTATCGGAATGTGAGTTTTCCGAAAGGCTTGGCCCAACTCCTCACCGCGAGCACCGTGCCCATGAAAGTCCTTTTAGTCCACCCCGGTCCCCTCATGTACTCGGAAATCTTTCTTCGCCTGGAGCCGCTTGGCCTGGAGTTGATCGCCCAGTCCGTTCGGCGGGAGGGCCACGAGGTAAGACTGCTCGACCTTCAGGTGTTTTCCCGTAAGGTCTTCTTCGATCAACTCCGGTGCTTTTGTCCCCAGGCGGTAGGGTTTTCTCTTAACTATTTCGCCAATGTTCCGGAAATAATCGATCTTGCCGTATCGGTCAGACAAAATCGCCCCGAATCATTTATCTTTGTGGGCGGCCACAGCGCCTCCTTTATCCCGGAAGACATTTTGGAACATGCGAGGGGGTCTATCGACTGTGTGATAGTAGGAGAAGGTGAAAAGACCACCTTGCGGGTGCTGGATTCCTTTTCGGCCCAATCCCTTGCAAAACTTCCCGGCGTGGTGACACGCGAGGGAAAAGGCCCCGCGCCGGAGCTTATCTCCGATATAGATGCCTTGGAACCCGCGCGGGATTTAACCCGCAATCGGCGCAAATACTTTATCGGAGGACTGGACCCTTGCGCTTCCATTGAGTTTGCCCGCGGTTGCCCGTGGGATTGTTCCTTTTGCAGCGCGTGGACTTTTTACGGTCGAACCTACCGAACGGTGGCCCCGGAGATTGCCGCCAAGAATTTGGCGGCAATTTCGGAGCCCAACGTATTCATAACCGATGATGTTGCCTTCGTGCACCCCGAGCAAGGCCATGCGATCGCAGGGGAAATCGAAAAGCGACACATTCGGAAACGGTATTACCTGGAAACAAGAGCCGATGTCTTACTGCGAAACTTAGGTCTTTTTGCCCGTTGGAAAAAGCTGGGGTTGACCAACATATTTCTGGGAATTGAGGCAATCGATGAGGACACGCTAAAGCAGTTCCGCAAAAGAACCGATACGGGCGGAAATTTCAAGGCTCTGGAAGCTGCCCGGAAAATCGGGCTGGTGGTTGCTCTAAATATCATTGCCGATCCGAGCTGGGACGAAAAGCGCTTCGAAACAGTGCGCAACTGGGCGCTAAACGTTCCGGAGATCGTCCACATAACGGTCAATACCCCTTACCCCGGAACCGAAGTTTGGCTAAAGGATGCTCCCCTACTGACAACGCTTGACTATCGTCTCTATGACATCCAGCATGCGGTAACGGCCACAAGGCTTCCCTTGAGCAGCTTTTACCGGGAGCTGGCAACCACCCAGGGGGTTCTTAACCGGAAACACCTGGGTTTTAGAGGCCTGTGGGACGTTTTCGGAATGGCGGCCTCGCTCGCTTTTCGCGGACACACCAATTTTCTTAAAATGTTGTGGAAATTTAATAAAGTCTATAACCCGCAACGCCAGTTCGAAGACCATGGCCGGGAAATCCGCTATAGACTGACACCTCCTGCTAAAACGGACTCCCCGCCTTCCCGCAAGGCCCTCTATGTTCACGGGGAGAAAAGAGTCTTGCCAAAACGGTCGTAATTTGTCCTCACCAGGCAGGCCGGTTTCCGTCCTTCCACTCCTTTTTGAAACGCACAAGAGAAACCACCACCTCATCGATTACCTGGCTCCAGCCTCCCCCGGGGGGCTGCCGGAAAAGGCGCATGCCTTTCGGATACCATGGGGAATCCGTTCGACCGCTTAGCCAACGCCAATCGCACAAATGGTCTGGAAGAAGGAGCCAGCAGGGCTTACCCATCGCCCCGGCCAGGTGTGCGACACCGGTGTCCACGCTGATCAAAAGATCCAGGCAGGATAGGACTGCGGCCGTATCGGCAAAGTCGCAAAAAGATTCGCCAAGGGCTACCAGGTGAAATCCGCTCGGGGGCAGTCGCGCGCTATTTTCTCCCTCACCTTTCTGAAGGCTTACAAATCGGGCGCCCTCCACTGCTCCAAGGGGCGCCAGAACATCCAGGGACGGCAGGGATCGCTCCAAGTCGTTTTCAAACCTCGGGTTGCCCTTCCACACCAAACCAATCCTTATCCCCGATAGCGGCAATAACTGCGACCATTTGTCCACCCTCGCCGGATCGGCGCTCAGATAGGGAATAGGCGCCGGGATGTTTTCCAGCCGTGTCTTACAGTGATAGGGCAGGCTAAGCGGGAGCGTCCAGAAATCCCAACCCGAGGCATCGGTTTCTTCGGGAAAGGAAAGAACCTCGTCGACTCCGGGCAGGGTCGAAAACAACGTCTTGAGCCCCGGGTGGCAGGTAATCGAAATTTTTGCCGCTCCCATGGTCTTTAGAATGGAGGCGTAGCGGCAAAATTGAATCATATCGCCGTGGCCGCCCTCAAACCCGATGATCAGGGATTTGCCGTGGAGTGGTTCGCCGTTCCAGCGCGGGAAGGTGAAAAAGTTATCCAGATAGCCGTGCGATTTTCGTCTTTCCAGGCAGCGCCAGCCTTCTTCAAAACTTCCCCGGCGAAGCAATATATAGCTGAGATTGAAATAGGCCCCGGAGTGGTCCTTGTCGAGCCCTATTGCCGTGCGATAGCACCGCTCCGCTTCATCCTCGCGTTTCATGCGGGCTAGAACCACGCCAAGGTTGGTCCAGGCCCCCGGGGAATCCGGCGCTCGGCGAACCGCTTGCAAACAAGCTGCCTCCTTTTCCGTAAAGCGCCAATGTTTCTCACTCTTCGGATTGGGAGCGACGGGAAGCGCGAAATTATTGTTAAGCAGGCTTGCGGCCCACAAAGAGTACTTTTGCGCATCCTCCAACGCCCCATCCTTTTGCCTCTGTGATGCCCGGTCGGCCAGAACTTGGCCAAAGTCGCGGATGAGCGCCAGGGCCTTGCGGAAGCATTCCTTGCCCCCCTCGCCGTTTCCCGCCTCCATCAGGCGATTGCCCTCGATGACCAGTGCTTGAACCCGGGCCGATATTTGCTTCTCATCGCTGGGGTTTTTATCCACGGAGACTCTCCACCTCTTTTTACTGAGTCGATAAAACGCCGGCTGTCCCGGTTTCCCCGTTAGCCGGTATGCTATCAATTAGCATCTTAATGGACTTAATATCACGGTCCATGGCGACAAGGTGATCCCATTCTCCTTGCTTACCCCAAGAGACAGGTAATTTGTTGGAAATTAAGAAAGGCGAGCGACCGGGTCAAATCGTGGCGAAAGACCTGTGGCAAAGCCTGCGGCCTGTTCTTATTATCTTGTGAACGAGGTTGCGATCATGGCCAAGACCCTACTGGGATTACCCGAGAGCATCCGTGCGTGCCTTTTCGACATGGACGGGGTGCTAACCGAGACCGCTACGCTTCACGCCAAGGCATGGCAGCAGATGTTCGACGAATTCTTAAGTTCCCGCGCTAAATCGCGGGGCGAGCCCTTCGTCCCGTTTGACGCGGTCCGCGATTATGACGAGTATGTCGACGGTAAGCCTCGAGACGACGGAACACGTTCGTTTCTGGCCTCGCGCTCCATAGGTCTTCCCGAAGGAACACCCGAGGACCCGGCGTCGGCTGAAACCATCCATGGGCTTGGCAGGCGAAAAAACGACATCCTTCTTTCGCTCATGCAAAAATGGGGAGTGGAGGCCTACCCCGGTTCGGTGCGCTATCTAAAGGCGGTAAAGCATGCCCGCCTTTTGACTGCGGTTGTGTCTTCGAGTAAGAACTGCCGGGAAGTGCTGATTTCGGCGGGGATCGTACACCTGTTCGATGCCCGAATCGACGGCATCGTGGCCACCCGGCGCCATCTGGCCGGAAAGCCCGCGCCGGACACCTTTCTTGCGGCGGCCGAGGCCCTTGGGGTAACTCCCGCCCGGGCTGCGGTATTTGAAGACGCCCTGGCAGGGGTTGCGGCGGGTCGTGCGGGAGGGTTCGGCTTAGTCGTTGGCGTAGACCGCGCCGGCCAGGCCGATGAGCTTCTCCGCCACGGCGCAGACATCGTGGTCGATGACCTTAAAGCGCTCCTGGAGGCCGAGTGATAAAGCACCCATCTTTTCGAGTCGAACCGTGGGCACTCCATGAAACCGAACTGCAACTGGAGCTATTGGCCCAGAGCGAGTCGCTATTCGCTCTGTCAAACGGTCACATAGGTCTTAGGGGCAATCTCGATGAGGGGGAGCCTCACGGGTTGCCCGGCACCTATCTAAACGGGTTCCATGAGTTGCGGCCGCTGCCCTACGCCGAGTCGCAGCACGGGGCGCCGGAATCGAGCCAGACGATCGTAAATGTGACAAACGCAAAGCTCATACGGCTATTGGTAGACGATGAGCCCTTCGATGTTCGCTACGGTGAACTGCGGGTCCACGACCGCGTGCTCGACTTTCGCGCCGGGACATTGACGCGAACCGCCGAATGGACCTCTCCGGCCGGGCGCACCGTGCGGGTTGTCTCGAAGCGGTTCGTCTCCCTTACGCACCGGGCCATCATTGGAATCAGCTACCAATTGGAGCCCCTGGACGGCCCGGCCAATATCGTGGTGCAGTCCGAGCTGGTCGCAAACGAGCAGCTTCCGCTTTTGACCGATGACCCGAGAACGGCCGGGGCGATCGAATCTGCCCTTGTATCCGAGGAGCATCAGTCGCGGGGAGCGGCCGCAGTGCTCATCCATCGCACCCGGCGAAGCGGCCTGCGAATAGCTGCGGCGATGGATCACATCATACACGGCACCCCGAAGATGGGCATCGCTTCGGAGGTCTCCCCCGATTCGGCCCGCGTAGTCGTAACGGATGTACTCGCGCCCGGGCAGCAACTGCGCCTGTTTAAGCTGGTGGCCTACGGATGGTCGCTTGAGCGCTCGCTTCCGGCGATGCGCGATCAGGTCGCGGCAGCCCTTGCCGCTGCCGGCCAAACCGGTTGGGAGGGGCTTCTCGCAGACCAGCAAAAATATCTCGAAGACTTCTGGGCGCGAGCCGATGTGGAAATCGGCGGAGACTCGGAGTTGCAGCAGGCGGTGCGATTTGCATTGTTTCACGTTCTTCAGGCCGGGGCCCGGGCCGAAAGACGCGCCATTCCCGCCAAGGGACTGACCGGATCGGGCTATGACGGCCACTCGTTTTGGGACACCGAGACGTTTGTGCTGCCTGTTCTGACTAACACCGTACCGACCGCTGCGGCCGACTGCCTCAAGTGGAGACATTCCACGATTGCGACAGCACTAAAGCGCGCCCGCGAGCTGGGCCTTTCCGGCGCGGCCTTCCCCTGGCGCACCATCCAGGGGGAGGAATGCTCGGGGTATTGGCCGGCGGGAATCGCCGCGTTTCATATAAACGCAGACATCGCAGACGCGGTTATCCGCTATGTGGGGGCGACCGGGGAGGAAGCCTTCGAGCGCGACTTCGGCCTCGAGATCCTCGTTGAGACCGCGCGGCTATGGCGCTCCCTGGGTCACCACGATTTACAGGGGAGATTTCGCATTGACGGTGTGACCGGGCCGGATGAATACAGCGCCGTAGCCGACAACAATATCTATACCAATCTCATGGCGGCGCGAAACCTTCGGGGCGCGGCCGATGGCTGCCAACGCCACCAGGACAAGGCGCGCGAGCTTTCCGTTACACCCGAGGAAATGGCGGACTGGCGGGCGGCGGCAGATCGCATGTTCATCCCCTACGACCAGCGGCTGCGCGTGCACCCCCAGGCCGAGAGCTTTACCGAACACGAGATGTGGGATTTTGCCGCGACCGGGCCCGATCGGTATCCGCTGATGCTCCATTTTCCCTACTTCGATCTCTACCGCAAGCAGGTGGTAAAACAGGCGGATCTGGTTTTGGCCATGCAACTGTGTTGCAGCGCCTTCACCAGTGAGCAGAAAGCGAGAAACTTCGATTACTACGAACGCATCACGGTGCGGGATTCATCCCTTTCGGCATGCACCCAGGCAGTGATGGCGGCCGAGGTCGGACACCTTCGCCTGGCGCTCGACTATGCCGCGGAGGCGGCTCTTATGGATCTCCAGGACCTCGAACACAATACGCGAGACGGCCTGCACATCGCCTCGCTTGCCGGGACATGGATAGCGCTGGTAAACGGCTTTGGCGGAATGCGAGATAATGGGGGAGTTCTCTCATTTGCCCCCCGGCTCCCCGATGGTCTTGCCTCGCTTGCTTTTTCCATCGTTCGCCGCAAGGTCTGCCTCCGGGTCGAGATGAGCGCCAAGACGGCCTCCTATCGGCTAAGACCTGGCCAGGGGCCGCTCGAAATCATCCATTATGAAGAGCAGTTGACGCTAAATGGTGAGAGTCCTGTCGTGCGTGCGATCCCCGAGTCCCAAGAGCGCGATGAGCCTTCCCAGCCCCCCGGCCGCGCGCCTCGGGCCCACTCGCCTGGCAGAACTCGCTTGTAACCCCGTTAAACGCGACGGCGCGGAAGCGGCGCGCCCCGGATCGCAACACCTCGCAAGCAACCGGGCCCACAGTTTGCGCTATCCCTTGAGAACGACCGTTGACAGGGGTGAAAAGCGAGTTTACGTTCTAGCTAACTATCGGTATTTTCGAGCCAATAGTTTAAATCCGAACGTACCGGTTAAATCCGATGTAACGGTGTTCAGGAGATAATGTGATGAAAATTAGAATGATCAAAAGACTGGTAATCGGGTCGGCCCTGGCGTTAGTGTTTGTCGGCGGCGCCTTCATAAATGCGAGCGCGCAGTCGCGGTACGGCGCGCATCCATGCTTGGGTAACTGCGCGGTCGTCCAGCCGCCGGCACAAGCGAGCTGTCAGGGCGCCTACAACTATGGCCCCACTACCCCGACTCCTTTTGGAACGGGTGGCGCGGCCGGTGGGTAGAGCCCCCGATACCGCAACCTGTGCTTTGCTCCCCCGGGTTTATGCCTCCTTCCTGTTTTCACGGCCTGTCGCCCAGACGGCCGTGGGAAAGGAAGGGGGCATTGCCCCAACCAAGTTTCCTACCCAGTTACGTTCAAGCAGATAAAGGAGATTAGCGATGAAGATCGATCGACGGGGTTCGGCCCAGTGGCGAGGCGGGATAAAAGACGGAAAAGGGATGATTACGACCCAAAGCGGCGCTTTGAGCAGCTACCCTTACGGGTTTGCCGGCAGGTTCGAAGGAAAACCGGGCACCAATCCGGAGGAACTGATCGGCGCCGCCCACGCAGGGTGCTTCACGATGGCTCTTTCGCTGATTTTAGAGGAGGCCAAACTCACAGCGGAGTTTATGGAAACCGAGGCAACGGTCACACTGGAGCAGGTCGAGGGCGGCTATGCGATTACCGGAGTCCACCTGAAGCTACAAGCCAAAATTCCCGGGGCCGACCAGGAGACTTTCGAAAGGCTTGCCGGAAAAGCCAAGGCCGGGTGCCCGGTTTCCAAGCTGCTCAAAACAGACATCACCCTGGATGCCGTTTTGGTCACCTAGCGGGAGCTGGACATAATAGGGTGGACCTCGTGTATGTCACGACCAAAGATGGTCATATCCTGGCCCTGGATGGGAAAACGGGCGAAAGGGTCTGGAGCTTTGAACACCCCGCAAACGGATGCAAAATAAATGGGGGTTTCACGGCTTGCCACACCACGTCGTCTCCGGCCGTTGACCCCAATCTGAAATATGTCAGCCGCACAGCCGCGGGCAAGAAGGAATCGTTAGAACCGGCGGCTTGCAATTGCGGTTAACAGTATGAATTTTCAATCGAGTTCGGGCTCTAAAGTGTCGAAGCGGAAAAGGGCCATCGAGCGCGGTTCGAGAGTAAACCGGGAGTCCTGTTGGAGGCGAACGTTTTGCCTTTTCCCCGTGGAGCTGCCGGTGTCCAGGAGAAGTTCCCATTCCCCGTCTGTTCCCGATTTGGGGATTGTCAGGGAAATTTTTTCATAGTGGACGTTTAGCCAAAGCAGAAGGGTTTGTCCCTCGATATGGTTACCCCGTTCGTCCACCTCTTCGATCGCGTCTCCGGCAAGCAGCATGCCAAAGGATTTGGCGTCGTTCCAGTCTTCCTCCCTCATGTCCGGGCCATCGGGCCTTAGCCAGCGCACGTCCCGTATGTTGGGATCGCGCATGGCGCGGCCCCGGAAAAAGGTGCTGCGCATCAGTACGGGGTGATGTCGCCTGAGGTAAATTAGAAACCGGGTGAATTCGAGAAGGTGTCGTTTCCTGCGGTCAAGGTTCCAGTCGATCCACGACAGTTCGTTATCCTGGCAGTAGGTGTTGTTGTTTCCCCGTTTGGAGTGGCCGACCTCATCTCCTGAGAGGAGCATCGGCACGCCTTGCGAAAAAAGAAGGGTCGCCAGAAGGTTTCTTTGCTGCCTGGCACGAAGCGCCAGGATGACGGGGTCGTCGGTTGGGCCTTCGGCGCCGCAGTTCCAACTGTTGTTATCGTTTGCGCCGTCGCGGTTTTGTTCGCCGTTAGCCTCGTTATGCTTTTCGTTGTAGCTGACGAGGTCGGCCAGACAGAAACCATCGTGAGCGGTTATGAAATTGATGCTTGCGTAGGGACGACGGCCGGTGCGCTCGTAGAGGTCGCTGCTAGCCGTTAGCCGATAGGCCGCGCTTCCCGAAAGCCCCTCGTCGCCTTTCCAAAAGCGCCTGATGTCGTCTCTATACTGCCCGTTCCATTCGGTCCAGAGGATGGGAAAGTTGCCCACCTGGTAGCCTCCCTCCCCAAGGTCCCAGGGTTCGGCGATGAGCTTTGCCTGCGAGAGGACCGGGTCCTGGTGAATGATGTCAAAGAAGGCGCCCAGCTTGTTTACTTCGTGGAGCTCGCGAGCGAGGGTTGCTGCCAGATCGAAGCGAAACCCGTCCACATGCATCTCCTGGACCCAGTAGCGGAGGCTGTCCATGATCAACTGCAGGACCCTTGGGTGAGTCATGTTGAGCGTATTCCCGGTGCCGGTATAGTCGAAATAGTATCGGCGGTTGTCCGGGACGAGCCGGTAGTAGGCGGCGTTGTCGATTCCGCGGAAACTCAGGGTGGGACCCAAATGGCTTCCTTCTCCGGTATGGTTGTAGACAACGTCTAAAATCACCTCGATGCCTTCGCGGTGAAGGGTCTTTACCATGGTCTTAAATTCGCGCAGCTCGTCTCCGCAGTTGGCGCCGCTCGAGTACTGGGCGTGAGGAGCGAAAAAGCCCACGGTGTTATAGCCCCAGAAGTTCGCAAGCCCCCGCTCGACCAGATGCCGGTCTTGGAGGAACTGGTGGACCGGCATGAGTTCGACCGCCGTAACGCCCAGGGACAAAAGATATTCGATTATCGCCGGGCAAGACATCCCGGCGTAGGTCCCCCGCAGCTTCTCGGGGACTCCCGGATGGAGCTTGGTAAACCCCTTCACGTGAGTTTCATAGATGATCGTTTTGTGCCAGGGGATATTGGGCCGGGATTCGTCTCCCCAACTGAAGGCGGGGTCTACGACCACGCATTTGGGGGCAAAAGGGGCACTGTCGCGCTCGTCTTTGGAAAGGTCCTCTTCGGGGTGGCCGATGGTGTAGCCGAAAAGCGCATCGTCCCAATCATGCACCCCGTATATGGCCTTCGCATAGGGGTCGCGCAGAAGCTTCGAAGGGTTGAATCGATGTCCTTGTTCGGGCGCGTAGGGGCCATGGACCCGGTATCCATACATTTGCCCGGGGCGCGCCTCGGGCAGGTAGATGTGCCACACCTGATCGGTATGTTCGGTAATCGGTATTCGGGTCTCCTTTTCCCGTTCGAACAGGCAAAGTTCTACGCTCGTTGCGCTTTCGGAAAAAAGGGCGAAATTTACCCCCGATCCGTCCCATGTCGCCCCCAATGGATAGGGCCGGCCCGGCCAGAACTTCATAGGACCCCCTTGGTCGAGAAGTGTGTTGAAGTGTGTTATGGTAAAAGCTGGAATATTTGGAAGGGACGACTTTGCGCCGTCCCTTCATTTGACTTAAGCGGCGCGACTATAAAAATCGTCCACCTGCTTTGAGGCTTCGTCACGGGTAATGCCGTAGCGCTCCTGCAGGCGACCGATCAACTCATCGCGTTTGCCCTCGATTATTTCCAGATCGTCATCGGTAAGTTTTCCCCACTGCTGCTTTACCTTCCCTTTGGCTTGCTTCCAATTTCCCTTCAAAATGTCCACATTCATTACTTCTTCTCCTTTACCTTTTGCTATGGTCCATTGCCTGGCAGATGTAGATTTCGATACGAGTCTTTACGATCGGAAGTATGTCGAGAAAAAAAGGCAATGGATGGAAAAACCCTCTAGAGTTCGATTTTTTATCCACTCATAAGGATTTCCTTTGGGTTAAATCTAAACAACCGCTACGATACTGCAAGTACAGTGAAAACAGTATTTCAGGCTT
Organism: Syntrophobacteraceae bacterium; assembly: GCA_031292215.1. GTDB lineage: Bacteria > Desulfobacterota > Syntrophobacteria > Syntrophobacterales > Syntrophobacteraceae > SbD1. Next base: position 49,596 of record JARLHO010000012.1, read on the forward strand.
TTTGGGGCCCATGGCGAAGGCGCAACCTCCTTTCCTTCCGACATGGCGTTGTCCGGGATCCGATGTTTTCGCCTCTCACCTCCATGGGAAAAACCTGCGTGTTGAAAAGTTTCGCCTTACAATTTTGCCGCCCGGTCGCCGATCATGTCACCGGCGGTCTTCTTCCCATCACAATGGAAACAAGGAATAAGACAACAAAGATCGCAAACAGAACCTGCGCTATCCAGGCCGAGGTACCGGCAATGCCCGCAAAGCCGAAAACCGCGGCAATGATAGCGATTACTAAAAACGTCAATGCCCAGGAAAGTAACATTGGGAAATCCTCCTTTCACTTCCTTAGCTCTTGCTAAGAGGTTGGCTACTCTGTTTTAGTTTTTTGCCGCCCTCGGATGTGGGGGGCGGCGCTTTTTGCTCCTTCTCGACCTCTTCGAGGTCAAGGTGGAAACGAATGGGACCGCGTGACTTCGCGGCGAGAGATTTGAGGCGGAATTGGGGTTTTATGCCGCACTCCTCCATATTGACGGTCTCCAGGCTGCACGCGGCGGCAGGTGAAGACCAGGACGTAGCAATGGAGGCATGGCCTTTTGGAAAGACCGCGACTTCGGCGTCCGTAAAGGTTAGAGGGGCAAGGGCGGTGGGCAGGTCGACAAGATCGTCGTTTTGGGCGACACAGATAAGCCACTTGATGCCGAGTTGGGCCATGTGGGTAAAATTTAGCGGTTTCCCAAAAAGCCTTACCGGCAGGGTTCCCTCTTTTGAAACCGGTTTCGTCCAGGAATCGAAACTTAGCCGGGTGATCTCGATAGGAAGGTCGGTAATGTCGTAGGTAAGCCAGTGGCTGATGGCAGCCGCTACCTTGCTAAGCCCGGGAGATTTTGCGCCCCCCTGGTCAAACATCATCAGATCCCTGTAAAAACTAAGGAATGGAGCTTCATTTTCTATGCTTTTGAGTTTAAAGACCCAACTAAGGATTCGACCGTCCACGACCCTTTTGCCGTTGGGCAGGGTCTTTAGAGCATACCCGAGATCCCGGAATCGGAACGGAAGGTGTTCTATGTAGTCGACCATCGATTTTCCCCGCGAACCGTCGAGGGGGGCGACGCTTGTGATTAGAGCGTCGACCAGGCCGTTTAGTTGCCCGGACAAGACATCGATTACCGCCATGAAGCCGCCCTGGCAGTATCCGTTCAAAGTGACCGGTTTACCGTGTCTTTTAGAGACCACCTCGCTAAAGTAGCGCAAGTCAAGGGCATCGTCTTCCCCTGTCATAGACTGGACGGCTTCCGTTTTCCCGATGTCTTTTATGACTCTAATGTATGTGGGAATTCCGTGGTTGGCGAAAGCATGCACATAGCTTCTATTTCCCCCAGGGAGGAATGCCAGTATGTTGGCGCCCAGCACATAGGGCGGGATAATGATCATGGGCTTTCCGCCGTCGCGCGTTGCGACCCCATCTTGGGTGGGGAGCGCCTGGTAGAGTTCGAACCGTTCGGTTTCAGCCGTTTTCGTATAGCCGCCGTTATCCAGGTGGAGACCATATTCGGGTTCTATATCGCGTACGGCGCGAGGATAGGCATAATAGAGAGCGTCCATGATCTTTAGCTGCCTTTCCGAATAGCGAAGAATGGAGTCGGGCAGCGAATTTCCCGCGGCTGAGAGCACCTCGCGCAGTTCTTTGGTCTGATAATCGTTTAGGGCGGAGATGCTGGCCATTGTTCCCCTGGAGGCCAAATGGATCTCGAAGAGCAAAAGATCGATCAAATCGTTGGCATGTCGCAACGAAAACGGTCGGTCCAACCGCATCATTTCCATATCGGTGAAGTTGTTGAAAGCCAGCCAGAAGGGATTCATAAAGCTTGAGGCATAGCGCATAACCCCCATCCAGAAGAGGAATTTACTGCGGAGCGTGTTTGCAAGCGTTTGAAAAATTGTTGCATGAAAATCGAAATAATCGGGAGCGTGGTTCCCGGCGGGTCCTACCTGTTCCTGTCGCCATGGAGGACCCTCTGTTTCCAGTTTTGCCGTGACGAGTCGCGAAGCCTCGAAGGGAGGAATATTTTTCATGGGTTTCGTGTGTCCTGTTCTCAAATGGTGAGCCTGGTTTCGTGAATGTTTCTCATGCCTTGAAGTTAAGGTTGGGGTGGTGGAATGTCTATTGGAGGCTAATCGCGCTAAACAGGGAGGAGGGGGGGCGGTTTATTCGTGCAGATACCACGGTGTGCTGATCACCACGATTTGCTGGTCGCGTTCCAGGAATAGAAGGAGAACTGAGCGCCGCCGGTTTTGCAGGAGGTAGTGGGCAGGCCTGCCAGGGTGAAAAAGATGGGAAAGCCCTCGCGTGCGCGGGGGCATCTTCGCCAGCATCTGCTCAAGTGTTTTCGGGATCGGAAAGCCCTCGCGTGCGCGGGGGCATCGTTAGTCGGATTCACATTCTCCGGGGACCCTTCGGCGCCACGCCTGAGCGCTCATCTGGACCGGATCCCAGGGGCTGCTAAGAGGGGGCGTGTAGCTTAAATCCAGGTCGTTTAGATCATCGATACTCATGTCGTTGTAGATGGCCGCTCCGAAGACATCGATGCGCTTTGATACCTCGGATTGCCAATGGCCCAGCATCTGGGCTCCCAGTAAACGACCGGAGCCGCGCGCGCCGGTAAGGCGAATCAAGAGTTTTTGCGCGCCCGGATAGTAGGCTTTGTGGTCCCAGGCTTCAAACTCGACCGTAACCGGATCAAGGCCCGCTGCTATCGCTTCGCAGTCCCTGAGGCCGGTGCGCGCGACAACCAGATTAAGTATTTTTACGGCCTGTGTTCCAAGGGAGCCCTGAAACTTTCGATTTCCTCCCGCCGCGTTTTCTCCTGCCACGCGCCCCTGCTTATGGGCAGTCGTGCCAAGCGGCAGGTAGGTGTTTTGCTTTAACAGCCGGTGCCAGGTTTCCACGCAGTCCCCGGCCGCATAGATATCCGATACGTTGGTGGCCATGGTGCGATCGACCTTTATGGCCCCTTTACAGCCTGTTTCGATACCGGCGGAACCGACAAGGTCTGTCCGGGGTTTTGCGCCAACGGCAACCAGAACCATATCGGCCGAGGTGGAAAAACCGCTGGAGCCCTTTACGACGAGCTCTTTTCCAGCCTGAAGGATACCGGTGATGGTGGTGCCGGTATTGACCTTCACCCCATGGGCTTTAAGACTTGCCTCAATCCTTTGGCCAAATTCCTTGTCAACGGTGGTCAAAACCGAGTCCAAAAATTCCACGACCGTGACATTCAGCCCTCGATAGGCAAGAGCATCGGCCATTTCCATTCCGATATATCCGGCCCCGACTATTACGGCGGATCGCGGCTCCCGCTCGCGGATAAACTTTTCAATGGCGAAGGCTTCGTCCATCCATCGGAGAAAAAAAACGGCCGGCAGCTCTATTCCTTCGATGTTTGGCCGGATGGACCGAGCGCCCGTCGCAACGATCAGGCGATCATAGGGAAGTTTTTGCCCTTCCGCTCCAGGACTAGTTACCGATACTGTTTTTCGAACGGGATCAATGGAGGTCGCCAAATGATCCAAGGCCAGGCGAACGCCCTCATTTTCTATGTCCCTGGCGGTTCTGTGGGCAAGGGTATGCCAATCGGGGACTTCACCGCTAAGATAAAAAGGCAGGCCGCAAATACTAAAATTGGGATACCGGTCTGCAACCACAACGGTTACTTCGGTTGCCGGAGCAAGTTCTTTCGCCCGCAGCGCGGCGCTGATTCCCGCGTCGCTGCCTCCGATAACTACGAGTTTTCGCATACTTTTCTCCTTGGATTTGACGAGAGGGGCCTTTGGCAAGGAGCCGGGGTCTTTAGGCCTTGCGTAAAATCACCATCTTCGGAAACGATACCGCTACCGCCGACATCACGGAGGCAAGCGTGGTTCCCGGCGCGGCCCCCTTTTCGATAAGAGCCGTAGTAGCCGGCGCAGCTATTTTCCGGGACCCGTTCATCGACTTTTCCTTTCATGCGGCAGCTCCCGAGCCATATCGTCGGATGGGAATATAGCGTCCGTATCGGCAAGAGTCAATATCAAACGGAACAGCCCGGAGTATCGATGACCGATTGTCAGTTCATATTGGGTGGGATGGATTTGAAATGCGAATTAGGTCGGCCAGGGTGTTTCCGCACCCGGCAGGCGGTGCGGGCTGCCGTCCGAGCTGCCGCAGGCGCAGCCAGTCGGGCAGATCGGGGCTTGGCAACCCGTCTGCGGCGACACGCCGCACCGGGGCGGCGGTGTTCCAAAAGAGCGTTTACCTCGGAGCCCACAAGGATCACGAGTCCTCCGATATAGAGCCACATCAGCAATACTATCAACGCCCCGAGGCTTCCATAGGTTGCGCTGTAATTGGAAAAACTGGCGACATAAACCCTGAAGCCCAGGGAGGCGAGCACCAGTAAAACGACTCCCAGTAAGGAGCCAGGGGAGATAAAGCGGAACTTTTGCTCCACATCCGGGCCAAAGTAGTAGATGATTGCAAACGCCGTAAGCAAAAACACGGCGATGATCGCCCACCGGAAGAGGGCGAAAAAGATAAGCAAAGGCTTGTTCCATCCGATGAGGTTTCCGACCCATCCTTGAATCAGCCCCCCGGATACTATCAGGCCAAACCCGCCGACGACGAGAATGAAAAAAAGAACCATGAGGATCAGGGCTGTGCCTCGGACTTTCCAAAACGGGCGGCGCTCTTTCACGTCATAGCTGATGTTTAGCTGCTGCATAATGGCGTAGAGGCCGCTTGAGCCGGACCACAGCAGGAATAGCAATCCAAAGGAAAGGAGTCCGCCATGCCTTTGGGAAGTCACCTGCTTTACGACTCCGGTGAAAAGCGTCGCCGATTGCTGCGGCAGGACCTGGCCTATTAAATCTAAAACAGCCTTGTCCAGATGGGGGATCGGCAGATAGGGCAAAAGGGTTAGCAAAACAATGGCCGCGGGGAAAATCGACAGTATCATGTAGAAAGCCAGGGCCGCGGCCCCGCTATAGACATTGTGATCCGAGACCTCATTGTGTAAATCCTTAAGAAACCTCGTTATCGGTGCTCCGTTCATGCTCGCGTGCTCCGGTTGCCAAATTTTACCGATACTTAAGATAAACCCGATTTTGACGATTGCCCGACTATTTCCGCGTGGCGCACGGGTAAAAGGCGGTATTTGACCGGCACCCGGGCCATGCTTAAATAAGTGATATATCGAATGGTTACGATAAACGTAAGTGCTTTTGCCGAATCAATCCCCCGATGAAAGGATTAACAACATGGAAATGGATGAAAATCTGTCGTTTCAAAACATTGCATCGACCGGACCCGCGCCGGGATCGGCAGAGGTGTCCGAACGGGTTGAGGGCAAGGGTTTTGAGGGCTATTTCAGAAAAGTAACCCACGGTCTTTCCCGGGAAATAGAGTCGGAGACCCGCTCGTTTGCCTCCGAGCAGTTGAAAACAGTGTCAAGCAAGCTCGATGATGTGGCGGAGGTGCTGTCAAAAACCGCCGGAAATTTTCGGGAGAAGCAAAAAAATGCGCTTGCCGACCTGGTCGAAGCAGGCTCGGAGGGAGCGGCCCGCATATCAAGGGAGCTACGGGAAAACTACACCGAAAGATTTGCGATGAGGTTGGAGAACCTGGTTAGAAACCGGCCATGGATTTTGCTTGGCGGAGCATTCGCCGCAACGGTTCTGGTCTGGAGCCTTTCGTCTGTAAACGACCCTAAGAGGCTAGGAGAACCCTTTGTCGAGCCAGCGCCGAGCGGAAAGGAGCAGCCTTATGGACCCCACTGAGCGGGAAAACCCCGGGACCAGGAGCCTGCGGGGACTATCCTCGCTGGGAGATATTTCTTCGGATCTCTTCAGTAATGCTCTGAGCCTGGTTCGGGATGAAATTCGGATGGCGAGCGCTGAAATGTCCCAAAAGGTGGTGGACGCGGGCAAAAGTTCCACCCTGCTGACCATAGGGGGGTTTGTAGTCTACGCTGGGTTTATTTTTCTTCTTCTCGCCGCAGCGCTTGGGCTGTCCTATGTGATGGCGGCCGGATGGGCTTTTTTGATTGTTGCCGTGGCCGCCCTGATAGTTGGCGGGGTACTGGCAATGATTGGCAAACGGAGGCTCAAGTCGGATATACTTCCGAGCGAAACCATAGATACTGCCAAGGAAGATACACAATGGATGCGCAACCAACTAACATAGAACCTCGAAGAAGAGAACACATGAGTCGGATGGAACCGAATCTAAAAATTGACGATTTAAGATCCGACATACTTAAGGCGGAAAATAGGATCGTGGAAGATATCGAACATCTAAAAGAAATGTTACATCCCGGACGCGTAGTAAGTGAGCTGATGTCTGCTGTAAAAGAAGAATTATCCATGCGATTGCAAGCCGTGGAGGGGCAAAAGCTCGAAACCATAGGCAACCGGGTGATAAGCGAGGTCAAAGGGCGTCCCTTTCTATTCGGTTTGCTGGGTCTGGGTATTACCGGCCTGATTTTTTACGGCTTGACGCCGGAAAAGGAAAGCCGGGGGGGGGAAGACAGGGTGGAAAAAACGGGCGAAGAGCTGAGCGGTTTTGATACGGAAAGGGATTATCCGCTCACCGGGTTTTCCCCGGAATCCGAAACGAGCTCGACTACGCCGACGCAGTTTTGCGAGCCTTGAGTCCGCTGTGACTGAGCCCCCGGGATAGGGGTAGACCCCGATACGGGCCGCCGGGGGCGGTCCGTATCCTTCTGATCGGGGAAAGTGAAAAGTGAGCGGCGCCCTCGCTTTTCACTTCTACGTTCGCTATTTTCGAACTGCCTCCAGTACTTTGGATACCTGGTCTCCGGCTGGTGAGCCGGCTTGGCTTCACCCCTTTGCAAAAAAATTACGCTTCCCGAACGGAGCATTTTTCAGGAAATCGAAGGAATGGCCGGCCGCCTCAACCGGTCGGTCTTCATAGGGATAGAGCTCGACTGTCACAAAACCGTCGTAGCCAATCTGTTCCATCGCATGGAAGATCCCGTCGAAATCGAGTGCGCCTTCGCCCAGCAGCAGGTGATTATGGACGCGTGTCGCCGCGATGTCTTCGAGATGGAAATGGCAAATGTAGTCCTTTAGCTCGACGATGAGAGCCGCAGGGTCTTCCCCGACGCAGAAAAAATGGCCGATATCGAAATTTAGCCCGAAGACCTCGGGATCGAGTTCCTTGCAAAACTCCTTGAATTGAACTCCCGATTCGATCATAAGACCTGGCTCGGGCTCGATGATCAACTTGATTTTTCTATCCCTTGCGATTGGTTCGACCTCTCGCAGCCCTTCCAGAAACAGCCTGATTCCAAGATCGCGCTCGATTCCGTCAAGGGGGCCTCCGGGTCCTGTGGAAACCGTTTGAGCCCCGAGTGCGTGGGCGAGTTCAATGCTGTTTATGGTGTGGTCGATTCGTTTTTTTCGAAGAGCAGGATCTTTTTCGATCCACGACGGGTGATAAATATCGCCTATGGCCCGGAGCATGAAAGAGCTAACATTTGAAATCTCCATCCGATAGTGGTCCAGGGCCGCAAGGATGTCTGCGACATCTTTGGGTCCCAGGTTCGGGGGGTAGGCGTGGGGCACATCCGCCATTATTTCGATCCCCCGGTAGCCCGCTTCCGCCAGCAGGCGGATCGTATCGAACAGGGTGTAGCGCACGAAGGCATTGGAACTGAAGGCAAGTTTCATTGTAAATATTCCAGCTCTAATTCGGGGTTAAGGTTTACGGGCGCCGGGGGGGCGACACCAGACCCTGCGCCTGTTGCAGTTTTTCGGCATAATCGGCCAGCATGCGAAACTGTTCCGGGAGGCCATGGGTGGCAACGCCAATCGGGGCTTTGAAAAAAGAGGCGAGTTGGGGCATGAGTCCGGCCTCGCCACGCCTTTTCGAAAACTCTGCCAGCCGGATCATGTCCAGGACAAGCGGGGCCGCCAGGAGGGAATCGAGCCCCTGCCAGACGAATTGCATAGACATTTCCGCGCCCAGAAATCCCCGGAAATGAATGAAGTCCCACGCGGTCTTCCGGTCGCCAAGCGAGGGGACGTAGTCGATTTTTACCTTGGAATGGGGGGAGTAGCCAAGGATTTTTGAGAGCACCCGGTCCTTGGTCCTGATCTTGGATTCCAGGTTGCCGGGATTATCGAGCACCTGGCCATCCATATTGCCCAGGATGTTAAACCCCATCCAGCTCATAACGTCGAGGTTTCTATAGGTAAACATGGGCGCGAGGGCGCTTTTAACAAGCGTTTCACCTGTTTTGCCGTCATCTCCCATCACCGGTATTTGGCAGGATTGGGCCAATTCGGCCATGGCTGGGAAAAGGGCTGCGTTGGAGGGGGTGAAATTTATGTACGGACAGCCTTCCCGAATGGCGGCGTAGGCATATAATGTACTCGCTCGCACCTTTTGGCTTCCGTTGTCGTCTAGAATCTGTTCGAGCATCCCAAGGTCATGGTGGCAGGCTTCGAGCTCCAGGGGCGGTTCGGTGGACGCAAGATTTACCACGACTACCGTATCGAGTTCGCGGGATTCCCGGAATTTGCGGATTCGGTTGCGGATAGTCTTGATTTCGTTTCGAAGCGTGGTTTTGCGCCGCGAGCTACCCGCGCAGAGTGATTCGATCGCCTCGCCGCAGTTACTCGCAATTCCCGTTTGGACGCCCGCCCGGTACTGCGCCATTTCCCGTTTGATCGCCTCAAGTATCCGGGGGCTGATACCGGTTGCTTCGCCCAGCAAGGGAGGAGCGGTCCGCGAAGGGGTCCTTTTGCGGATGTCACAGCCTCCAAGGACCAGTTGGGCTGTGTCGGCCAGATCGACCCCTTCAAAAAGGGGGGTGGAGGTGATCATCCCCGTTGTATCGGTTAGCCCTTTTCCGAGTGCGATCGTTCCGGCGGCAACCGTTGTGGCGATCGATCCCAGGGCGCCGATGAGATAGGCTCCGGTAGAATTTTTCAGTGTTAGACCTCCCTCGCGCCAGGTTTTCGATCTTTGCATGAATTGTCTTCAGGTGTAGGCCTCAAACCGGGAAAGTGTATAGATTAAGGTTGGAATGCGCAAGATACAAGTTGAGGGGATCGATTTTTAGGAGATAACCCCTGCCGGTCGAAAGTCCCCCTTCCCATCAAAACGTGTTTATTTTTAATGGGAGAAGAACAGTGGACAATGGAAAACCCCGAAACTGAAAATATGACCTTGGAGCGAATGGCTCTAGGCGCCGAACTCTCCTCGGAAGGGGGCGTGAGATTTCGCGTGTGGGCGCCGGGGCGAAATCTTGTGGAAGTACTTATCGAAACCTCCCCGAATAGACCTGGAGAAGACCCCGAGGTGTTTTCGCTCGAAGCCGAGGAGCAAGGTTATTTTTCCGGCCGCGTGAGCGGTGTATCTTCCGGAATGCTCTATCGTTTCCGCCTCGACCGGGAGCCGCTGCTGCTGCCCGACCCCGCGTCACGTTTTCAGCCCGATGGGCCTCACGGTCCCTCGATGATCGTCGATCCGAGCCGTTTTCCATGGAAGGACCGGGGCTGGTCCGGGATCGACCCGGACAGTCCGGCCGGCCACGTGATCTATGAGATGCACATCGGAACGTTTACTCGCGAGGGGACCTGGGAGGCCGCGGCGCGGGAACTAAGCGAGCTCGCCTCACTGGGTGTCACCATTATCGAACTTATGCCGGTCGCAGACTTTCCCGGCCGCTTCGGCTGGGGCTACGACTGCGTGAACCTGTTTGCCCCCACCCGACTCTACGGGCGCCCGGACGCCATGCGCCAGTTCATCGATCGGGCTCACGGCGAGGGGCTTGGGGTCATCCTGGATGTTGTCTATAATCACCAGGGGCCGGACGGCAACTATCTCCACCATTTTTCAAGCGATTACTTTTCGAGTCGCCACGTTTCCGAATGGGGGGCTTCCTTTAATTTCGACGATGTACATTGCGAAATGGTCCGCGAATACATCATTTCCAACGCGGTCTACTGGATAACGGAATTCCACCTGGACGGGCTGAGGATAGATGCGACCCAGCAGATATTTGACGATTCGGGGGAACATATTCTGGCCTCGCTGGCAAGGCGCGCGCGAAAGGCCGCCCGGCCCCGGTCCCTCTATATAATCGGGGAAAATGAGCCCCAGGACGTCCGTCTCCTCAGGCCGTCGAAGCTGGGAGGCTATGAGCTGGACGCGCTGTGGAACGACGATTTCCATCACAGCGCCATGGTGGCTGCGACCGGCCGCGCCGAGGCCTACTATAGCGATTACCGGGGCAAGGCCCGCGAGTTTGTCGCGGCGGCCAAATACGGCTTTCTCTACCAGGGGCAGTGGTACACGTGGCAGAAAAAACGCCGTGGAACTCCGGCCCTTGATTTGAAGCCTAACAGGTTTGTCCATTTTATCCAAAACCACGATCAGATAGCCAACTCCGGCAACGGCAAAAGAATCCACGCGCTGACAAGCCCCGGCCGCTTCAGGGCGCTCACCGCGATGTTGCTGCTCGGCCCCCAGACACCCATGCTGTTTCAGGGGCAGGAGTACGGCTCGTCCAGCCCGTTTTTTTATTTCGCCGATCATGAGGACGAGATTTCGCGCCAGGTAGCGAAGGGGCGGGCCGAGTTTCTTGCCCAGTTTAGACCCCTTGCCACCCCCGAGATGCAGGCCCGGCTGCCCGATCCTGGCGACCCCATGACTTTTGTCAACTCCAAGCTCGATCCTCGGGAGCGGTTTGAAAATATCGAGGCGTCTGCGTTGTGCCGCGATCTCCTGGGGCTGCGGCGCGAAGACCCCGTATTTCGAAGTGTGAGGAGAACCGGCCACGTGGATGGCGCGGTTTTTGGCCCCGACGCTTTTTTGCTGCGGTTTTTCGGAGAAAGGCAATGCGATACCCGGTTGCTTGTGGTGAACCTTGGCCGCGACCTGTTGCTCGGGCCCGCGCCCGAACCTCTCCTGGCGCCGCCGCCCGGATTCGACTGGGCATTGCTGTGGAGCAGCGAAGCGCCCGTTTATGGAGGAGTTGGCGCACCGCCCTGGCCAACCGAGGGCGAATGGCATCTTGCGGGTGAGACCGCCGTGGTGCTCTACCCGAAGGAGTGCGAGCCTTGAGCGAAAGCCAAACCATAGAGCTTCAATTTAGCGGGCGCCCCGAAGAAGTCCCCACACTGCTTAACCGGGAATGGCTGGTGACCAACGGAATCGGGGGGTACGCTTCGGGAACGATTGCCGGGATCGCCACCAGGCGCTACCACAGTCTTCTTACCGCAAACCTTACCGCGCCCGCGGGTCGATACGTGATGCTAAACAAGGTCTCCGAGCTTATCAGCACGGGGGAGGGAAGAAAATGGCGCCTGGGTGGAAAAGAACTGGTAAGGGAAGGGTTGGAATCGGCAGGTCTGGCCGAGCTAAGAGTTTTTCGCCTGGAATCGGGCATCCCGGTCTGGAGATATCAGCTAGATGAGATGGCGCTGACCAAATGGATCCTTATGCCCTACAGGCAAAACACGGTCCACATCGGCTATCGTTTGAGCGAGGGCGAGAGGTCCCTGCGGTTGAAACTTCGCCTCGGGATGCACATACGCCCGCATGCCGCGGAGTTTGGCGCCGGCCCCCCGGAGGATGCCTATGTTTTTCAGGTCTCGGAGGACCGCTACGAGATCCGTGCCCCCTCCATGCCTGCGCTGCGCCTGCGCCTGGTCGGCGCCCGGGGCGCTTTCACCTATGAGTGGCAGCGGTTTGCCGCAGTCCGCTACCGGATGGAAGAATCCCTTGGCTACGAAGCGGCCGGCGATCTGTGGAGTCCGGGATATTTCCGCGTCGATTTTTCCGCGGGCCAGGATGCCGCTCTCATCGCTTCCACTGAAAACTGGGAAATCATAAAGGCGCTGGATACGGCTTTTGCGTTCACCACCGAGGTGGAAAGGCATCGGCGCCTGATCGATATGGCCCACCCGGCGCTACGGGAGGGGAGGGCGGCGCAACTGGTGATTGCCGCCGATCAGTTCATCATAAGACCGTCGCATCGGGTCCATGAGGTGGTCCGCTCCCGGGCGGCAGGAGACGATGTCCTGACAGTTATCGCCGGCTACCACTGGTTTACGGACTGGGGGCGCGATACGATGATCTCCCTTGAGGGACTGACGCTCGCCACGGGGCGGGCGGCGGAGGCGGGCAATATCCTGCGCGGGTTCGGCCGTCACGTTCGAGACGGGCTCATTCCCAACATGTTCCCCGAAGGCGCAGACGAAGGGGTCTACCACACCGCGGACGCAACCCTTTGGTTTTTCCACGCGCTCGATCGCTACATTGCGGCAACCGGCGACCGAATCACCCTGAGGGGGCTTCTCCCTACACTGGAGCAAATCGTCGAACACCACTTGGCGGGGACCCGTTTTGGAATCGGGGCCGATCCGGGCGACCAGCTCCTTCGGCAGTCGGATGGGCGGCTTCCGCTTACCTGGATGGACGCAAAGATGGGCGATTGGGTGGTAACGCCCAGAAGAGGCAAGGCCGTAGAGATAAACGCCCTGTGGTACAACGCGCTCCGTTTGCTCGCCCGGTGGCTGGGCGAAGAAGACCAGTCCGTTCCGGCCCGGGAGATGGAAAGTATCGCAGCCCGCGTAAGTAAGAGTTTCAACCTTCGTTTCTGGAACGAAAACACCGGGTATTTATTTGACGTTGTGGATGGGGAAGGGGGAGAGGATCCATCGTGTAGGCCCAATCAAATCTTTGCCGTTTCCCTTCCCTATCCGGTGCTGGAGGAAGACCGCTGGAAAGCGGTGGTGGATATCGTTCGAGAGCGGCTGCTGACGCCTAAGGGCCTTCGGACACTCTCGCAGGAACACCCCGACTATAAGGCCAATTACCGAGGCGATCTTCGCTCCCGCGACGCGGCCTACCACCAGGGCACGGTGTGGGCCTGGCTGATAGGGCCCTTTATCGATGCGTGGCTAAAAGTTTACCCCGACTCCCGGGACCAGGCCCGGGGCTTTCTAAAAGAGCTTGGGGGAAAACATTTGGAGGAGGCCTCCATCGGCTCGATTAGCGAAGTGTTCGATGCGGAGCCCCCCTTTGCTCCCCGGGGGTGCATCGCGCAGGCATGGAGTGTTGCGGAGGTGCTTCGAAGCCTTGTCCGGGTGAGTAGTGAATGGTGAAAACTTACAATTACACATCAGTTCGGGGGGCAAGGATCTGGTCAAAAACGAGCGACGATTTAGCTGGGCGAAAAACCCAATGATCGGGTTTTCTATCGGCAGAGTAAAAGATTTTGGGTTATTCAGTATTCAGGTTTTTCGACCTCGATATCCTTACTCGATATCATCATAAGAACAGGGACGGAGTTTACTCCGTGCTGTACGAACAGATTTGAAATCCCCCCAACCCCCCTTTGCAAAAAAAGGGGGCGATCGAGCCAAGCCCCTGGCAAATCTCCGGTAAAGGGTAAGTGGGCGCATGTGTGGGTAATCGTAAGCTTTGATTGAGCCTTTGACGGAGCGATTGAGCCTTTGAAATAAGGGGGAGCGATTGAGCCTGGCCCTTCGGTGCGCGTCATTGCAAAGGGGGAGCATACTGTGCACTGTTCACTGCCTTTATGCCGCAAGTTCCTTTTGGCCCTGCGCTAGCTCGGTTAGTTGCACCTTTATCCATCCGGGTTCGCGTTTGTCGAAAGATTTATAAGCATCGATCACCGACTCGAACGGCTCCCTGTTGGTCAGAATTTTTGAGGGATCCACTATTCCGCTTTCCACGATGTTAAGAAGTTTTGGAATATAGCGGCGGTGGTTGCAGTTCCCGCTCTGGATGGTGAGATTTTTCATCATGACCTTGCCGATGGGAAATCGTTCCTGCATGGGAGAATAGACGCCGATTATCGAAAGCGTTCCCTTCTTGGCGACTGCCTCGACAGCCCAGGAAAGCGCAAGGGAAGGGGCGTTTGCCTGCTCCCAGTCCCCGGGCCTCCCCGTGGCAACTGCGCATCCACGCCCACGGCGTCTATTACACGGTCAACGCCGATTCCACCAGTGAGGTCCAAAATTGTTTCCACCGGGTCTTCCCGGCTAAAGTCAACGACCTCCGCCCCAAGTTCCCGTGCCCGTTTGAGGCGCTCTGCAACCTGGTCGACTCCAATCACCCTGCCTGCGCCGAATAACTGAGCGCTCACGATGGCCATAAGACCCACGGGGCCGAATCCGAAAACCGCCACTGTGTCTCCGTCGATTATCTCGGCCAGATCGGCCCCGAAGTAGCCGGTCGGAAAGATGTCGGAAACGGTAATCGCCTGATCGTCGCTTATCGTTTCGGTCAATTTCAAAAGGCCTACATTTGCAAAGGGAATGCGGGCATATTGGGCCTGCATCCCATGGAAGGGTCCGCTCGGTTTGGGCCCACCGAAAAAGGCGGTTCCGGCCTGTTTGCCGTTGGGATTGGCAAAGTCGCATTTTGAGCGTAATGCCCCGCCCTGCAATAGGAGCAATACCCACACGCAATAGTCGAGGGGATCACCACCCGGTCCCCTGTCTTGAGGTTTCGCACGCCCTTGCCGGTCTCTTCGATTATACCGATGCCTTCGTGGCCCAGAATAGTACCGGGGACCATCCCTGTAAGTGTTCCGCGCACCATGTGAGGATCGGTCCCACAGATTTCAAGGCAGTCTTTTAAACACGAAGGGCTTTGGGCGGGGCTTTCGCCCCGCCGGTGTGACTAGCGCTTTCTATGCCGCTTTGGCTTGCCCGTTGCGAGCGCGGAATTTTTCAACCGGGTGGGGTCCCGCCAATTCCTGCCGGTAGTCTTCTCCTCTTTCCTGAATCCTTCCTCTTATCACGTCGCTACTGGGCACGCCATGGGCGTTGACCGCAGTCTGGTAGTCTTGATAGCGGCCGTGCTTGGGCATCTTGGCGGAAGGAACGAACTCGGTTTCCACGGCGTTTAGATCGGTTTGCCTGGCCATTACATCGCGCACGTAATCGACATTTGATTCGAAAATAACGAGCTTATCGGGCATTGTCGCCGGCAGTAACCTTTCCGGATCGCGTTTTTCATGCTTTTTCATTAGATCGCAGGCAATTTTCAAGTGTTCGATTTCCTGATCGAGGTGTTCTTCCCAAATCTTTTTAACTTTTGAGTCTTCCTCATGCTCCATCATGGAGTAATAGAGGTAGCACTCGGTATACTCGTGGAGCAGCAGCATCTTGAACCAGGAGCAGTTCGGATCGAGAAGAGATTCGTAATGCGTTACGTGTTGCTCCTCGATTTGGGCGATCTCCAGGTAGAGACCGCGTCCCAGTTCGTCTTCGGCCCGGTTGCCCGCATTCATGTAAAAATTCATCGTCTGCTGTTCGGCGGCGGTAATGGCCATGGCGTGCAGTTTTGTCAACGGATGCGCCTTCTTGTCGTCATAGTGTTTGCGCACGTCGTCGAACGGGTGGCGATGCTCGAGGCTCGTTGGCCGGCCGGGCATGATTTCGGTGTATTTGCCGGTGATTTCCCCTGCGCTTTTTTTCTGGGTAAGGTCCAGCAGGTTGGCATATCTGTAGAGGTGGTCGAAATCTTCGAGCAACGCGAAATCGAGCACCGATTTGGCATAGGGGTCCGGCTCATTTTTGGCCAGATTTGCGGTAAGGTCCACGGCGACCTGTTCATAGCCTATGGTGACTTCAAGAACCGATTCATTGCCGGGAATCATCCAGTTTACGGCCTTTTGCTGCTGTTGTTCGATGCGCCTGACCATCGCGGGTGTAATTCGAACTGATACGCTAAGCGGCTTCTTCGCCGCACTGACGCCAGTAGTTGCCCCAATCGGAGTTCGCCCTTGTGGTTCGCAGGGCTAACATATTGTCAGCGTTTTCCTTTAGCCACCAGGCTCCCGAGA
>JARLHO010000013.1 GCA_031292215.1 Syntrophobacteraceae bacterium
GGAGCAGGGAAGCGGGAAGCAGGGAGCAGGAAGCAGGGAGCGGGAAGCGGGAAGCGGGGAGCGGGGAGCGGGGAGCGGGGAGCGGGGAGCAGGGAGCGGGGAGCGGGGAGCAGGGAGCGGGAAGAGGGAAGCGGGAAGCAGGAAGCGAGAAGCGGGAAGCGGGAAGCAGGGAGCGGGAAGAGGGGAGCGGGGAGCAATGTTCGGTAGTCAATGATGGTCTTAGTAACTCGATCTACTCCTGAGAATAGAGGCTAATCCTTACGATGAGCGATAAAAGACACTACGAGCCGGACCTTTCGACTTCGAGGGAGGAGGAAACCGCTTTGGCATCCTTGGGGCAAAAGGTGCCTTTTTTGGACCTTTCAGCCTCCCACCTGGAACTCGAAGAGGAACTGGTCGCCATGTTTCGCCGCGCTCTAAAAACGGCCGACTTTATCGGCGGGAGCATGGTCGATGGGTTTGAAAAAGATTTTGCCGCCTTTTGCGAAACAAATTATTGCGTAGGGGCAGGAAATGGAACGGACGCCCTGCGGTTTGCGCTGATAGGGGCGGGAGTTTCTCCGGGAGACATCGTGGTTACGGTCCCCAACACATTTATCGCCACAACCGAGGCAATCTCGCAGGTGGGGGCGACTCCAGATTTTGTCGATGTTCTTGAGGCTACCTCCAACATGGATCCCGAGAAGTTGGGCGAGTATCTGGAGGCGTGCTGCTCATTCGATAAATCCGGCGCCTTGATTCATCGCCAAAAGGGGCGGCGGGTCGCAGCCGTTGTTCCCGTTCACCTCTATGGCCAGCCGGCCGATATGGAGCCGATTCTTAGCCTCGCTCAAAAATACGGGCTTTTGGTAATCGAAGACGCCTGCCAGGCCCACGGGGCGCAGTATTTTTCAACGCGGGAAAACGGGTGGAAAAAAGCCGGCTCGCTTGGAAAAGCCGCGGCCTTTAGCTTCTATCCCGGCAAAAACCTTGGGGCCTGCGGGGAAGCGGGCGCCGTGGTAACCAATGATGCCGATTTGGCAGCCAGAGTCGCGATGCTTCGAAACCACGGTCAGAGCCGCAAATACCATCACGAGATGGAGGGCTATAACGGCCGGCTCGACGCGATACAGGCCGGAATTCTTAGGGCTAAGCTCAAGCGCTTGCCCGCGTGGAATCAACAGAGGAGCGAGCTTGCCGCACTCTATGGCGAACTTTTGGGGGAGACCCCGGGGGTTCGGGTTCCTTTCGTAGCTCCAGGGACCCGGCCGGTCTGGCACCTCTACGTAATCGGGTCCACAAGAAGAGATGCCTTGCGTCGGCATCTGGAAGATAACGGCGTTGAGACCGGGCTCCACTATCCGGTCCCGCTTCACAGGCAAAACTGCTATCTTCCGATGCAGTTTGGTGCAGGCTCTTTTCCGGTAGCAGAAAAGGCCGCGTCGCACCTGCTCTCGCTGCCGATGGGGCCAAGCCTTGCGAGGCGCCAGGTCGAGCGCGTCTGTAGCCTTATCCGCAGGTTTATGGAGAACGGCCGATCCCTGTGAAGATGTCTCACGCAAAGCCGCGCATGTAAAGGTGTCTCACGCGAAGTCGCTAAGTCGCGAAGAATAAACCTTTCAGATTCCGCCATTTCGACCCCGTTGACCCTGTGAAGATGTCTCTCGCGAAGCCGCCGAAGAATATTTAAGGAGCGACGATTCTACATATATCTTTCCTTTTGGACTTTCTTCGCGTCTTCGCGGCTTCGCGTGCAACCTTTCAGCTTCCGCCATTTTGACCATGGAATTCGAGTTTATAAACCCTTTGAACTCTCCGGGCTGGGACGAACTTGTCCTTGCCGCCGATAACTATTCGTTTTTCCATTCCTCGGCCTGGACAAGAGTCCTTTGCGAAACCTACGGGTACCGGCCCTCGTTTTTTGCGGCGTTAAAAAAAGATCTCGTGATCCCGCTACTGGAAGTCGACAGTCTTTTTACCGGGCGAAGGGCCGTGTCGCTGCCGTTTAGCGATTACTGCGAGCCGGTGGGGTTTGGGGGCTCGAACCTTTCGGAGGTCCCGCGGGAGTTAATTGAGACGGCAAATAGATCGGGGTGGCGCTACCTCGACTTCAGGGGGGGCAGTTTCCCGCCGGGGCAAGCGGTGTTTTCGCGCTATGTCTGCCACAGACTCGACCTTTGCGGGGAAAAAGAGCTTTTTAAAAGGCTGCACAAAAACACTGTCCGAAACCTTAATCGGGCCAAAGCGTGCGAGGTTCGCACCTCGGTTTGCAATTGCCCGGAGGGAATGCGGCAATATTACAGGCTGCACTGCCTGACCAGGAAAAGGCAGGCCGCGCCGCCTCAGCCCTTTTCTTTCTTTAAAAAGGTCTATGAGCACATCTGTTCGAAGGGCAAGGGCCAGGTGGTGCTGGCACACGAGCGAGGAGAGGCCGTGGCGGGAGGAGTCTTTTTTCATTTCGGGCAAAGGGCGATGTATAAGTACGGGGCCTCGGACCTTAGCCGCGGAAGCCTCGGGGCAAGCTGCGCCGTAATGTGGGAAGCGATAAGGGGATACGCAAACCAAGGATACACTTCGTTTTGTTTCGGGCGCACCGACCCGCAAAACCACGGACTAAGGCGCTTTAAGCTGGGCTTTGGCCCGCAGGAATATTCGGTGGATTACCATCGCTTCGATATTTCCAAAAATTCGTTTGTCGAAAGCAAAGCCAAGAGACAAAGCGATTTTTCCCGACTCCTCAGCCACATTCCAATTTCCGGATTAAAGGCAATTGGACTTGCCTACAGACATTTCGGTTAGACAAATCCCACCTTCTCGAAAGCCATTCCCATGTTGATTAGAGACATATACTATCAGGTCCGACCGTTTGTACCCCGAACTTTTCAGGTAATGGTGAGGCAGCGGGTGGCCGCGGCCCGGCGGAAAATGGAGCTGGACACCTGGCCCATCGATTCGAAGGCCGCGAGCGCGCCGCCTTTTTGGAACGGATGGCCTGAAAACAAAAGGTTCGCCCTGGTTCTTACCCATGACGTCGAATCGGCTGCCGGCTACACCCGATGCCACCAGTTGACGGAGCTGGAAATGGCCAGGGGATATCGGTCGTCTTTTAATTTCGTAATCGAAGGCTACAGGGTTTCGGCCGAGCTAAGGCGCCATCTTGTCGAAAACGGCTTCGAGGTTGGAATTCACGGCGTCTACCATGACGGCAAGGACTTCAAAAGCCGGGGGATTTTCGAAAAACGGGCGCCCCTGATCAACCTGCGGCTAAAGGAATGGCAATCCGCCGGGTTTCGCGCCCCCGCCATGTATTGCAGACACGACTGGCTCCATGAGCTGAAGATAGAATACGACTCCTCGACCTTTGACACCGACCCGTTTGAACTCGAGGCTACAGCGGTCGGGACGATTTTTCCGTTTAGCGTACACGGGGGCTCTAACGGGGGGTACGTCGAGCTTCCTTACACCCTGGCGCAGGACTTTACGCTTTTCGTTCTTCTTAAAGAAAAAAACATCGATACGTGGAAAGAAAAACTCGATTGGATCGCAAAACATGGCGGGATGGCGCTAATTATCACCCACCCCGACTATATGAGCTTTGGGGGCGAAAGGGCCGGGTTTTCAAAATATCCCGCCGATTATTACGCTCAGTTTCTAGACTATGTGGATTCCCGCTACCGCGGTCAGTTCTGGAATGCATTGCCTAAGGAAATAGCCAGATTTTGGAAAGAGAGGCAAAATGGCTGGAAGCCTTCAGGATCGAAGCCTCGCCGCAGCCTACGGGTGTGCATGCCCGTTTATTCGTTCTACGAAACGGATAACCGGGTCATTCGCTACGCCGAAACGCTTGCAAAAAGAGGAGATGAAGTCGAGGTAATCTCCCTTAGGCAGGCGGGCCAATCAGATCATGAGGTAATAAACGGCGTAAGAGTTTTCAGGATTCAGGAAAGAATCGTAAATGAAAAGGGAAAGCTCGATTATCTGCTGAGGCTTATAAAGTTTTTCTTACGTTCGGCGAGGTTTATTACAAAAAACCATTTGAGGGCCCCCTATGATTTGATCCACGTCCATTCGGTCCCCGATTTTGAAGTCTTTGTCGCTCTGGTCCCCAAACTCACCGGCTCAAAGATCATCCTGGACATTCACGACATTGTCCCGGAGTTCTACGCGAGCAAGTTCGGGGCCAGTCCGCGAGGGGTGCTTTTCAATGTCCTGGTGGCTATCGAAAGACTTTCGACCCTTTTTTCGGACCACGTCATCGTATCCAACCATCTTTGGGAGCAAAAGCTTGTCCAACGCTCCGTTAGCAAAGGCAAGTGTACGGTTATCTTAAATTATCCCGATCCTTGCATATTCTACCAACGGGAAAAATCAAGAACGGACGGCAAAAAAATAGTCATGTATCCCGGGTCGCTAAATTATCACCAGGGAGTAGATATCGCGATCCGCGCGTTTTCAAAAATATCGAGGGAGGTCCCGGACGCCGAGTTCCACATCTACGGAGAGGGGGCGGAAAGGGACAACCTGGCGGAGCTTGCGGCCGCCCTTGGCCTAAATGGATGCGTCAAGTTCTTTAGCGCCGCTCCCATAAGTGAAATAGCCGAAGCCATGGCCAATTGCGATCTGGGGATCGTGCCGAAGCGAAATAACACTTTCGGAGACGAGGCATTTAGCACCAAGATACTCGAATTTATGAGCCTCGGGGTTCCTGTCCTCGTGTCATCGACGCGCATCGACCGGTTTTATTTTAACGATAAGGTCGTACATTTTTTTAAGGCCCAGGACGTAGACGATCTGGCCGAAAAGCTTCTTTCGATGCTCAAAGACCAATCGTTTAGACAGACACTTTCGGCCAACGCGCTGGCCATGGCGCAAAATTTTTCCTGGGAGCTAAAAAAAGCGAAGTACCTGACAGTGGTTGACGCCCTTTCGGTTGTAAAGCAGGAAAAGACAAAGAGCTCCGGTCGCACTCCGAAGGGGGCGACCTTTGGGGGCCGGGGATAAATAGTGAACCCCGTCTTTTTGACGCATCTCGAACGCAACTTCGTGTGAGGGAGGATTGGGTGCGTGGCTGATTTTTCCCTGTACGGCAAAACGGTGCGAGCCCTGGGGGTAAGGGGAATGTCGAGACTTTTATGCGACAGGCTCCTGAGCTTTAACCAAGTCTTTATACTGCAGACCAGTCTTTTGTCCGTTTCCGCTCCCCATCCCCACAGGATGCAATTTTCGTTATCCAGAGTCGAGGAAGGGGACTGGACCGAGATCCTGCGGCAGGCCCACTGTGTGGATACCGAGTCAAGACGTGAAATTTTTGCCCGCGCCATGTTTTTTAAAAATGGTTTTAAGAATTGCTATGCTCTCCGGAGCAAAACGGGTTTGATCGCCCACATCCAGTGGGTGGTATTTCCGGAGGAAAACGATTTGATCGGCACCCATTACCGAGGCCATTTCATGCCGCTCGATCGCGGTGAAATAATGATCGAAAACGCCTTTACCTTTCCAAGATTTAGAGGACTGGGGTTGTATGCGTATGGCACCAGGGGCCTTATGGATTTGGGCAGACAGCAGGAATACAAAAAAGCCTCTTCTTATGTGCGCTCCGAAAAGGTTGCTTCGCTAAATGAATTGATTCGATTGGGTTTTAGCTTCAAACGGGTAGTTCGCGAATATAAAGTCCTCGGGTTCACTCGAAGGGCCCTGGGGGATAGGAACTCATGCCCCGGAGGGAATGCGGCCCGGCAGCGCAATGCTTTTGCCGGGGCGTCGCCTGCGGGGGAGGAAAAAGAACCGGAAAGAACGGTTGATAAAATAAGGGGCTGTAACGATGAATGTCGCTAAACTCGTACGTGGATTTTTGGTCGAGAATTTTTTGTTCGGAGAAGATAGCCATTTTTCCGAGGAGAGTTCTTTTTTGCAAAAGGGGATCATCGATTCAACGGGTGTTTTGGAATTAATCGCCTACCTCGAAGATACCTTTGGCATCACTGTCGAAGACGACGAAGTAATTCCCGAAAACCTGGACAGCCTGCAAAACATCTCCCACTATCTCGAATCCAAACTGGGGGGAAACGGTGCGGTTTTATGTGCGCGATAGCCGGAATCCTGGATTTGGAAAAGGGCAGGCGGCCCGATTCGGAAGAATTGGCAAACATGCTCGGCGCGCTCCATCATCGTGGTCCCGATGAATCGGGCATATACCTGGACGACCGTGTGGCGCTCGGCCACAACCGGCTGTCCATAATCGGTATCTCAGGCGGGGCTCAACCCATCCATAATGAAGACCAGACCCTGTGGATCGTCTTTAACGGAGAAATATTCAATTACCTGGAGCTAAAAGGCGATTTGTTGCGCAGGGGACACCGCTTCTACACCCCGACGGATACCGAAGTGATCGTGCACCTGTTCGAGGAAAAAGGGGAAGAGTGTCTAAAGGATATGAACGGGCAGTTTGCCTTGGCCATATGGGACAAGAGGAAACAGGAACTATTTCTGGCAAGAGACAGGCTGGGGATACTCCCCTTGCATTACCTCGCGCACAGGGGGCGATTTGCTTTCGCCTCGGAAATAAAGGCCTTGTTCGCGCTGGCCGAAATCCCGCGTGAAATGGACCCGATCGCAATGGAGCAGATTTTCACTTTCTGGACCACTTTGAACGGGAGAACATCTTTTCGAGACGTTTTTGAAATCCCACCCGGCAATTATCTTAAGATAAAAGAGGGCGGGGTTGCGGTAAAGAGGTACTGGCAGATACCGTGCGCATCGCCTGTGGAAGCGTTGCAATGGCCTGAGCAAAAGATCTGTGAAAGGCTAGAGGAGCTCGTAATCGATTCGGTCCGCATAAGGTTACGGGCCGATGTCAAAGTCGGCTGCTACATATCGGGCGGATTTGATTCCTCGGCGATCGCCGCAGTTGTAAAAAAACGGTTCAATAACGAACTGAGGACCTTTGGAATACAGTTCGAGGAGGCAGCCTTCGATGAAAGCGAGTTCCAGGACTTAATCGTTTCTCACCTGGCGACAGACCATTCCTTTATTGTCGCAAAAAACCAAGAGCTCCACGATTGCTTTGCCGAAGTGGTGCGCCACTGCGAAAAGTCGCTGTTACGGACTGCCCCCCTGCCTCTGTACCTGCTCTCAGACATTGTCCACCGGGAAGGCTACAAGGTGGTTCTAACCGGTGAGGGGGCCGATGAGGCATTTTGCGGCTATAATATTTTTAAGGAAGCAAAGATTCGAGAGTTCTGTGCAAAAAGGCCGGACTCTAAGTGGCGACCGCTTCTGTTTCGAACCATTTACCCCTATGTTTTCAAGGACGAGCGTTTAAAAAAAATGGCGTCCGCCTTCTTTACCAAAGGCATCGACCGAAAAGACGACCCTCTTTATTCGCACCTTGTGCGGTGGGAAAATACCGGCAGGACAAAGATTTTTTTCTCCGACGCGCTAAAAGACGCCATCGGCGACTACTCCGGCTACGAGGAAATCCGCGAAGGGCTTCCACCCGATTTCGACAGGCTAGACGTTGTCACCAAGGCTCAATACCTGGAGATGTCGGTCTTTATGAGCAACTATCTGCTCTCCACACAGGGGGACCGGGTGGCGATGGCCCATTCGCTCGAACTGCGGCCCCCTTTTCTCGACCACCGGATTATCGAGTTTGCCTGCCGGGTCCCTGCCGGTTTAAAGATGCGCGGTCTGCACGAGAAATACATACTAAAACAGGCTTTTAAAAAGATTTTGCCCGAACCGATTCTTCGCCGGCCCAAACAGCCGTACCGGGCGCCGATTGCGCCGATGGTCCTTAGCGGGGACATGTGGCAGGAGGTTCTTTCGGATTCCTCGGTTGAGCGCGCAGGCCTTTTTCACAAGGCCAGGGTAAGAAGTCTTGCCGCCAAATTGGGGTCTTTGAAAAAACTTGGCGAAATCGACAGCATGGCCCTTGCGGGTATCTTGTCCTCGCAGCTCCTCTACGATCAGTTTGTTTCGGGATCGGGGATTTGCGTCCGCCAAAAAGTTTCGCCCGCCCTGGTTTTCGATTACCGTACCGGCTCGGACCAAGATAAAATCCATAGCGGGGTGGCTCGATCATGAATGATATCATCTCGGAAGAAAATTTGGACATCGAGTCCGCTTTGCGCGAGGGTTGTAAGGAATTTATGGGTATCTGGTTCAGGGTAAAATCGGGGGTTCTCATCCCGAGAAAAGAAACCGAGCTGTTAGCCCGAACGGCGATTGGAGTTCTAAAACATATTGCGGCCGAGAGGGAAAATCATCGGGGCGTCAAAGCCGGTCCGCTAAGGGTTATCGACATGTGCTGCGGGGCGGGCAACATTGCGTGTTCGATCGCAGCGTATGTCTCGGGGGTTACCGTGTGGGCGTGCGACCTTGCCGAGGAAGCGGTAAATCTTGCAACAGAGAACGTTACATGTCTTGGCATGTCCGATTCGGTCCGGGTTTTTCGCGGGGACCTCTTTTCGGCCTTGCCCCACGAGAGTATCGGTGGGTTGGTTGATGCCATAGTGTGCAACCCCCCGTACATATCGAGCGGAAAACTTACGCGAGAGCTTGCCGCGCTTTGTAGAAGCGAACCTCGCGAGGCATTTGACGGTGGCCCTTACGGACTAAAGATCCACGAGCAGGTCAGTAAAGAAGCCCCTCGATGGCTCGGGCCGGAGGGGGTGCTCCTGTTCGAATTCGGTTTGGGCCAGGAGCGACAGGTAAAATATATTCTCGAACGAACAAAGCTTTATGGAAATATACAATTTGTAAGCAACTCTTTGGCTAAACCACGAGTCGTTACTGCACACCTCATTGGAAAAATCGATCCCCATCCTTAGCGCTTGTCCGTAAATAAAACCGCGCGAATTTGCTAAATAGATTCGACCAAAGCATTCTCAAAGGGGAGTTTACTTGCATGTTGAGCCCGGTGCTCGTCCACGACTTTTTCGAATTATCCGCAAACCTTTATCCGAAAAAAGAAGCTCTTATCTGCGCCGAGGAGCGTTGGACCTATGGGAGGCTCCATGAGGCGTGCTCGCGGCTGGCCGATTATTTTGCGCAGATCGGGCTTGGCTGTCAGGACAGGGTTGCTCTGTTTTTGGACAATTCGGCGGAGGCGGTAATTTCGATATATTCGACCCTTGGCGCCGGAGGCGTATTTGTCGTCGTAAACGGCTCGGTTAAGGCGAGAAAGCTCGAATATATACTGCGAGACAGCGGGGCATCGATCCTTGTGGCCGACGGAGCGAAGGAGGCGGTTGTAATGGAGGCCGCAAAGGATATCGATAGACTAAAAATTATCTGGGTGGGAGAGCCTCCCGGGGCGGCCAGATCTTCATATGAGCGCGATTTTCTGTGGAAAGACATTTTCCGGGAGCCTTTTTCGGGCGCGCTCCAATCCGGGGCGCCTCGAAAGAGGCAGCGGTGCATCGATCTCGATCTTGCCGCCCTGATCTATACTTCGGGGTCAACGGGGGAGCCCAAAGGCGTCATGTCCTCGCACGTAAATATGGTGTCGGCTGCCCGCAGCATCATGGAATACCTGGAAAACAACGGAAGCGACAGGGTGCTCAATGTGTTGCCCCTCTCGTTTGATTACGGACTCTACCAGGTGCTTATGGCTTTTATGTGCGGGAGCGCCGTTGTGCTCGAAAGGTCTTTTGCCTATCCCGTAAGGATACTGGAAACCATCCAAAGAGAAAGGGTCACCGGATTTCCAATAGTTCCCACCATCGCCGCGCTGCTTTTAAAAATGGAAACCCTTGGCAAGTACGACTTTAGTTCCCTGAGGTATGTCACCAATACCGGCTCGGTTTTGCCGGTGGACCATATCCGAAAGCTGCGAAAGATTTTTCGATCCGCCAAGATTTATTCCATGTACGGACTAACCGAGTGTAAGCGCGTCTCCTACCTTCCCCCCGAGGAACTGGACTTTAGGCCCGAATCGGTTGGAAAGGCAATTCCCAACTGCCGGCCGTTTATTGTCGATGATAATGGACAGGAAGTGGGACCGGGCGAGATTGGCGAACTGGTGGTGAGGGGGGCAAATGTTATGCGCGGCTACTGGAACGCGCCCGAGCTTAGCGAAAAGACATTCCGGCCTGGCCGGTGGGCGGGAGAGACCCTTCTTTACTCCGGGGATCTGTTTACAAGGGATGCCGAGGGGTTTTTGTATTTCGTGGCCAGAAAAGACGACCAGATAAAAACCAAGGGCGAGCGGGTAAGCCCCAGGGAAATCGAAAATATCGTGTGCGAACTGGAGGGAGTGTTGGAGGCGGCGGTGATCGGGGTGGAGGACGAGACTTTGGGGCAGGCGATAAAGTGCTTTGCGGTTTGCCGCGCGGGATCAAGCATAGGGGCAAGGGAAATCATCCGCCACTGCGCAGCCAATATGGAGCCTTTCATGGTCCCGAAGTACGTTGAAATCATTTCCGGGATGCCCTTGAGCGCTCACGGGAAAATAGACAAAAATGGTTTGAAAATGTTTGGGGACGGTTCGAAAAGCTCAGGCGAGCGGCCGCCTGGCGCTTTGCATCCCCGGCAATCCCCAATGGCCGCGGGGTGAACGTTATGGAATTTTTAAAGGATGCTCTGCGCATAGACCCGGCTGCGATGGCCGAGGCGATCGTGGATTGGCTAAGAGCCGAGGTGCTGGGAAATCTTCGGCGCAGGGGCGCTGTGGTTGCGGTGAGCGGAGGGGTCGATTCGGCCGTAGCCGCTACTTTGGCGGCAAGGGCTTTTGGGCCCGAGCGGGTGTTGGGGCTAATTCTTCCCGAGCGCGAGGTGGGGGAGGAAAGCGAGCGCCTTGCGCAAAGTCTTCTTGTAGGCCTGGGAGTAAGCGGGATTAAGGAGGACCTGACCTTGGCCCTGGAGGGTCTTGGGTGCTACCGGCGAAGAGATGAGGCCATTTGCCGGGTGATCCCCCAATTCGGAGAGGGGTGGACCTCCCGGATCGTTTTGGGACACAATCCGCTGGAAAGCGATGGGTTTAATGTTTTTTATCTCGAGGTCTTTTCGCCGGGCGGCCAATCCCTGCGGCGCCGCCTGCCGCTTCGCGAGTACCTAGACATTGTCGCCGCAACCAATATGAAGCAGCGAAGCCGCATGATAATGCAGTACTATCACGGCGAACGGTTACGGTATGCGGTCGTAGGGACACACAACCGGACAGAATACGATCTGGGATTCATGGTGCGCCACGGGGATATAGGCGTTGACCTTCACCCTCTGGCGGGCCTTTTCAAGGTGCAGATTTACCAGCTTGCCGACTATCTCGGGGTGCCCGAAGAGATCCTCTGCCGGGCGCCGTCCTCGGGAACGTTTCCGGCCCCCCAAACCGAGCAGGAATTCTTTTTCAGCCTTCCCTTCGAATTGCTCGATCCTTTACTGCACGCAGAGGCCACGGGGGTTTCCGTCGAGGAGGCAACAACTGTTCTTGGCATTCCTTTGGAGAGCGGGGAGCGGATCTATCGCGATATCCGCAGCAAACGCAGGTTTTCCGAATATATGCGCCGGGCGCCCGATGTGTTGAACCTCGGAACATCTTGGGGGCGCTCGGCATAAAATGCGAGTCAGTGGCCGGCCCGGGGCGGGCGGCGCCCATCGGATAAACCATGAAAGCCATGCGCTACAGCATTGTAATTACTTGCTACAACCAGCGCGAATTCATAGTGGACGCGGTGGAATCGGCTTTGTCGCAAAGACATTCCTGCCGGGAAATTATCGTCGTTGACGACGGCTCAAAAGACGGCTCAACCGATATTTTGAGAAGTTATGAGAACTCCATTCGCCTCCTGGAACTTCCCGCCAACCGCGGAGCGATCGAGGCGCGCAACCGGGGCGCGGCCCTTGCCGGCGGAGAATACCTCGTTTTTGTCGATGGAGACGACCTCTTTGTGCCGTGGACACTGGAGGTTTACGAACAACTCGTAATGCAGAGGCGTCCGGCGGTAATCGTTTCGACCGCGCGCTACTTTGAGGGTCGGGTTCCGGTATTTACGCCCCGGGATGCTCCCGAACGAGTCGAATTTATCGAGTATGAATCTCTTATGGCCAAGGACAGGTCCCACGGCTGGTATACGTGCGCACTGGTGATTTCCCGGAAGGCCTTTGAGGATGCCGGGGGGTGGACACCCGGGCTCTTCCATCTCGATGACCTGGACCTGGCTGCCAAGCTGGGGTACTGCGGAAAGACGATTTTGATCTGCTCGCCCTTTACGGCGCTATACCGGATGCATGCCGGAAATACTGTCCATAACGTTTCGCCGTTTCTGCGATCGGCTCTATTTATAATCCAAAGAGAGCGCGCGGGTCTGTATCCGGGCGGGCGGCAAAAACGAATGGAAAGATACGCATTCCATGGGGGTATGGTTTTCCATTGGACGCGAAGAGCCCTTGAGGCCGGTCTCTACCGGGGCGGGCTCAAACTGGCGCTTGGCGGATGGCAGATGCTGCTTACAGCCGTTTTGCGTAAGGCGACTATCGCGATCGGGGGGCGGCGCCGGATGACGGTTAGGGAACTCAATCGGGAGGGCGCCGCACTTCTCAGCCTTAACGCCGAGGAGCGACTCGGCGGGAGGAGCGGGCGTTGAGATTTGAGCCCTCTTGCAGCTATGAATCGATTCGCCGGAAAACGGTTGACGGCCAAACTGCCCTGGCCTGGCTCTCGAGGGGAAGGGAGGATCTTTGCTGGGACAAGTTTTTACAGGAAAGCCCGCCGGGACAATATCAAC
Organism: Syntrophobacteraceae bacterium; assembly: GCA_031292215.1. Lineage (GTDB taxonomy): Bacteria > Desulfobacterota > Syntrophobacteria > Syntrophobacterales > Syntrophobacteraceae > SbD1. The sequence continues at coordinate 12,705 of JARLHO010000013.1, forward strand.
AGTCGACGATGTGGGCGCGGGCCAAAGAGGCCGGCGGTTGGCGCCCGGTGCGGGTGGTCCTGACGTTGGGCGAGCAGATCGTTGGAGGCTTCCAGATTCTGCGGTGCAAGCGGTGGTGGGGCGGGATCGGATACATTAGCAAGGGGCCGGTGGTGTCGGCAAAACATCCGGAGATGGCCGATTATGCGGCCGAGCTCGCGCGGGATGTGAGCCGGCGTGAAAGGCTTTTGGCCTTGGTGGTTCAGCCTCCGGATACCTGCGAGCAGATGGCGGCAAGTCTTGCGGCAGGGGGATTTTCGCCTGGCGCACCGGTTGATGTGAGCATGGCTGACTGGTATTTCGACCTTCGGGGCGGCTTGGAGGTCCTCGAGTCGCAGATGAGCCGGCAAACGCGCAGGAAGGTGCGCCAGGCAGTACGAAGAGGCGTAGCGATCCGGGAGGGGGGCAGGCAAGACATGGAACTGTTTTTCCATCTCATGGAGTCCACCTGTCGCCGCCAGGGTGTCGATCCCAGTCCGCCGGACGTGTCACATCTTCTGGCCTTGTGGGACGCCGCCCACCCGTTAGGGCGCCTAAGGCTTTTTTTTGCCGAACACGATGGACGGGTGCTCTCGGGCTTGCTCTGCATAGCGTTTGGCAAGACCTTTACCATGTGGAAAAGAGGCTGGAGCGGTATGGAAGGCGAAGGACGCCCCAACGAGCTGATTACCTTCGAAGCGCTCAAATGGGCCGTACTAAACGGCTACGACTTTTGTGACTATCCCGCTTTTGACGAGCGGATGGCCATGGCCATTCAAAATGGCCTGCCGCTTTCCCCGGAACAGGAGCGGAGCCGGTACTGCTTTATTACCCGCTTTGGCGGAATGGCCCGCTTTGCGGGTGAACCGCGTCAGTTTTATCCCAATCCACTCGTTCGGTCAGCGGTCATGTTTTTCAAACGAGGCTCTACGGTGCGGCGGAATCGCTAAGGCGCACCGGAGTATCGAAGGCGATAAACATGGGCAAAGCTGGAGGAACCGAGCCCCCTCCCCATTGCGCAACAACAGGGAATACCGCCATGTTGAAACAAAGAATCGAAGCGAGCCTAAACGGTGTCGAGCGGTGGATCGAGGAGCATGACTACAAAGGCTACGATCCCTCGGATGGTTTGACGTCTTATTTGCGGCCCTTGACATGCAGCAATACTTTTTTGGAAAGAATTCTCCAGCAGATTGGAAGGCAAAGTCCTGTAAACCTCAGGCCCCTTATGGGCATAAAACCGCTTGAATCCGCTCAGGGCAGGGGCTACGCGGCTTGGGGCTACCTGGAAAGGTTTCGGCAAACGGGCGAAGATACCTATAAAATTAAGGCCCTTACCTGCCTTGACTGGCTTGACCGCAACAAGTCGCCACGTTACCAAAGCCATAGCTGGGGGTACTATTTCGACTACGCAAGCCGCGGCGGCAAAAGACCGGAACAGGAATCGACGACCGTTTGGACGGGGTTGATAGGGCAGGTCTTCCTGGAGGCCTACGAGCTTTTCGGATTGCATCGAGATTTGGAGGTGATCGAAAGCATTTGCGACTGGATTTTACACCTTCCCAGGGAGAGGACTCCACGGGGGGTATGTCTTAGCTATACGGCCTCGGGGCTGGGCTCGATCCATAATTCGAACATGATTGCGGCGGCTTTTCTGGCCGGAGCCTCCAGATACACACATAAGAGCGAGGCGCTCGAGGCGGCCCGCCAGGCGATGGAGTATTCCTGCAGCCGACAACTTCCCGACGGGGCCTGGTACTACGCGGAAAGGGACAACTGCCACTGGGTCGATAACTTCCACACGGGCTACAACCTGGACAATCTGAAAAGGTACGCGCGCTACGCTCAAGATAGCACTTTCGATGAAAACCTCAAAAAGGGTCTGGATTACTACCAAAAGACGTTCATACTCGATGACGGCTTCCCGAAATATTACTGCCAACGCCCCTATCCGCTCGATATCCAATGTGCTTCCCAGGCCATAGAAACCCTGGCTTTCTTTGCCGAAGACGACCCGGATTGCCTCGGGCTTGCGTGTAGAGTCGCCAATTGGACCATCGAGAACATGCAAGACGATGACGGCCATTTCTATTATCGAATGTACCCGTTTCACATTAAAGCCAAAGTCCCTCTGATACACTGGGGGCAGGCGACGATGCACCGGGCTCTTGCCTGCCTTCTGGCCAGGCTCTGAGTAAAATCGCCCCGGCGTGTCGCCGCAGACGGGTTGCCAAGCCCCGACCTGCCCGACTGGCTGCGCCGGCGGCAGCTCGGACGGCAGTCCGCACCGCCTGCTGAGGTATTCGCCGAAGTTTCACTCTCGTTCAAACCGCATCCCCGGAGGCGGCGGCCCCGCTTGTATGAAACTTCAATTGCAGGTTGGGCTAAGTTGTAGCAACTGTCTTAAAAATCAAGAGGTCATAATGTTATTTTGCGCACCAAAGCGAGTCATCTCTCACCATGGCATTGAGAATAGTAAGGAGCTTTCTCATGCAGGCCGTGAGAGCGACCTTTTTAGCCTTTCCCGCCGCGA
>JARLHO010000115.1 GCA_031292215.1 Syntrophobacteraceae bacterium
ATCCACGCCCCCTGCCCATCCGACCCACAACCCCGTGTTCCCAGCCTTCGACATTGAAAGCTTCAGGACCCCTTCTTCAGCTCTTAGAGGGCACATCCGGGCTTCATCCTCTTTTGAGGAAACAGTATATCGAATATCCAGCGCTTAGTCGGCCTCATTGACCCGGGTCTTCGGGTATGATAGCCTCACGGGTTGTGGAGGTTATCAAATGATTCCTTATCCGAAAATAGATCCTATCATATTCTCCGTTGGTCCGGTCCACGTGAGGTGGTACGGATTAATGTACGTAATGGGTTTTATCGCTTCCTATCTTTTGATCCAAAAGCAGAAGCGCTCCAAGCAGGTCGGATTGGTCGGCGCGACGGCCCAGGATCTTGTCTTCTATCTTGCGATAGGCGTAATCGCCGGGGGGCGGCTCGGCTATATCCTTTTCTACGAGTACCTGAACCTGGGCTATTATGTCCACCATCCGTTGGAAATAATAGCGACCTGGCACGGGGGAATGTCTTTTCACGGAGGCTTGATCGGGTGCGTTATCGCCGGGTGGCTTTTCGCCAGGCGAAAGGAAATCCCCTTCGCGGTCATTGCCGACTCGGCGATCGTCACCGCGCCGATCGGACTCGGGCTCGGGCGGATCGGCAATTTTATAAACGCCGAACTGCTCGGCCTGCCAAGCCATGTGCCCTGGGCGATGATCTTTCCGGGCGCTCCCGCATGGGCGGGGGGTGCGGTTCCGCGGCATCCCACACAACTCTATGAAGCATTCGCAGAAGGACTGCTCCTTTTCATCATAATGTGGCAACTAAGAAAAAGACAGTTTAAAGACGGCATGATGGTGGCTTTTTTTCTGCTCTTCTACGCAGTCTTCCGGTTTATAATCGAATGCTTCAAAGAACCGGACCCGCCGCCTCTTGGCTATGTGTTCCATTATCTTACGGTCGGACAGGTGTTGTGCATTGCGATGGTCCCCGCGGCCCTTGCCCTTATCTTTTTTATAAACAGAAAGAAGAGTGGGGAAGCCGTAAGGGCAAAGGGGGCTGGGGCGGCCAACCGGGCCGGCCGATGAGGAATCACTATGGCGCTTGAACAGATCATGGCTACGCCGCGAGGGGCTGCGCGGATCACTCGCGAATGGCGCTCGCTCTATGAGGGTAGAAAAAAAGAAGCCCGGAGCGCGCTAGATGTTATTCGAAGCGGCCACCGAGTGTTTATGGGGTCGGGATGCGGGGAGCCTCAGCGGTTGGCCCAGGCCCTGGAGGAAAGACTTCACAGGCTCTCGGATCTTGAGATTTTGCACATCCTGAGCGTTGGCGAGCCCAGGTTTACGGAAGCAGGCCTTGACCAGTGCCGGCTTAAGTCCTTCTTTGTGGCTTCGGCAAACCGAGAGGCGGTAGCCGAGGGCAGAGCGGACTACACGCCGATAAACCTGGGCGATATCCCTAAGCTTTTTCGCTCCGGCGCGATGCCTCTCGACATCGCCCTGATCCAGGTGACGCCTCCAGACGACCACGGCTTTTGTTCGTTCGGGATAGCTGTTGACACTGCGAAGGCCGCCGCGGAGACCGCACGTTATGTAATCGCCCAGGTAAATCCCCGGATGCCCCGCACCCTGGGAGACTCCTACATCCACGTCAGCCATATCGACGCGTTCGTAGAACACGAGGAGCCTTTACTCGAGGTAAAGCTCCCGATCAGGAACAAAATTGCTGTGGATATCGGGAGGCATGCGGCGGGGCTTGTCGAAGACGGGTCAACGATTCGCGCGGGGGTCGGAAGCATTTCGGTTGCCGCGCTGTTCGCCCTGGAGGGCAAAAAAGATCTTGGCGTCCACACCGATGTGCTGACCGATGCATACCTGCACCTGGTGAAAAAGGGGGCGATAAACAACTCGCGAAAGACTTTGCACCCGGGGAAGATCGTTGCAAGCTTTTGCCTGGGGTCTCGCGAACTCTACGATTTTGTAGACAATAACCCCATGGTGGCCCTCTACCCGATCGACTACACAAACGATTATGCCGTTATTTGGGAAAACGAGCGAATGGTGACGATCAATTCGGCCCTCGAGGTGGATCTCTCCGGCCAGGTTTGCGCGGATTCGCTTGGGTACGAAATATATAGCGGCGTTGGCGGAACGATTGACTTTGTTCGGGGCGCCAAGGGCTCCCGGTTTGGAAAATCGATAATGGTGCTGCCTTCGACGACTTTTGACTCCTCGAGGTCCCGGATCGTTCCCGCCCTTACCGAAGGCGCCGGAGTGGTCACCACACGGGGGGGCGTGGAATACATCGTTACCGAGTACGGCGTGGCCGCCCTGCAGGGCAAAAGCCTCAGGGAGCGCGCGTTGGCGCTCATCTCGATAGCCCACCCCGACTTCCGTGACCAGCTCATGGAAGATGCCCGGCGAATCAATTACGTAGAGAAGCGATCGGGGAGCGGGAGTGCAACCCGGGCCATCTATCCGCACGAATGTGAACATTGCGAGGAGTTCCCGCGAATAGGAAAGGTGTTGTTCCGACCTTCCAAATCAATCGATGAGCGGGCGGTAAAGGAGTTTTTCTATTCCCTGCCGCGCACCGAGGCTTATCTGCGGTTTCCCATGTTCCTTAAGTCCTACCCCCACTATGATGTGAGAGCCATCGTCAATACCGATTATCACCGGGATATGTGCATCCTGGGGTTTGCCGGGGAAAAAGGGTCGGGCAGAATTGTCGCCCTGGCCTACTATAGCTTAAATGACGATATGACCACAGCAGAGCTCGATTTCGCCGTACACCCGGACTGCGCGCGAAGCGGGGCGGCCACCGCGATGGTTCGCCACATTGCCGAAAGGGCCGCTCTTCGAGGCATTAAGACCTTTGTTTCCTACATCTCCGTTGGAAACGAGCAGGCCTACGGAGTTTTTCAAAAACTTGGCTTCGCGGTGGAGAAAACGGTTTCATCCGGCGCCTATGAAATACGGGTTCGGCTGGATCGGCCCATGGCGTCTTTAGCGCTCTGAGCGGGTCCAATGGACCGCGAGGAGTTTTTCGAAAGACAGATAAAAGAGCTGGGCGAAAGAATCGCTGCGCTCGAAGGAGACGTCGCGGCTCTGTCTTCGCTTACCAGGCATCCTGTCGAAAAGCTCCTGTGGCAGCTTGGATTTCCGGTTATGAGCCACGGGGGCGGCGCCCAGCTTCTTTTTTCGCCCGCCATCGCCAACTCGTCTCTTTCCCGTTTCTACCAGATGATGAAGCGGTACTCATTTAGGCTTTTCGTACGGGAGCTCATCCAGAGCCCGGAGGGAAGCGATTTGGGCGCCCTTACCCGTTACTGCTCCGCGGGGGCCGCAAGAGCCTACCTGGATACCCTTGCCGGATTGGGGATCGTCTCTTTGGGAGACCGGGGCTACAGGCTCCTAAGGAAGGTCCCAAGCTTTGGCCGCACCCTCGAGTGGTACGTGTGCGAGATCTTAGAGCGAGAGTTCCTCGCGCCGGCCCTTTTCAATGTGAAACTCGAAAACACCCTTTCGGGCGGGGACTACGACGTCCTCTCGGCCGTGGCGGGACGTCCGGTCTACGTCGAGGTCAAGTCTTCGCCGCCCCGGGGGGTGGAACGCGAGGCCGTTCAAGCGTTTTTGGGAAGGGTCTTGGACCTTTGCCCGGGAGTGGCGGTTTTGCTTGTCGACACCGAACTTCGCATGAGCGATAAGCTCGTCCCGCTGCTTGCCGCAGGACTTGAGCGCGAGGGAAAGAGCGGTCCGGACTGGGCGGTCGCAAGGCTTGTAAATGAGATTTTTCATGTACGCCACTCCATTTACGTGACAAACAGCCGCAAGGGAATCTACAGCAATCTGCGGATCTGCTTTCGCGATTTTCTGGCAAGGGAAGGGCAGGGCGGGAAGCGCTGAGGGTCGGGAGCAAACCCGGAGCGCGGCGCCAAGTTTTGCTCCATTTTTTTGCCTCTTATTTTGCACCCGGGCGGTGGGAAATATCGGTACACCGCGGGGGGGCTGTGCTGAAAATACGGGAAAAAACAAATTCGCCGGTACGGTCATATCATTGATATTACTGCTTATTGTGAGTTTATTGTTTCGAAATAACAGCATCGTAACAGCATGGATAACAGCACGGATAACAGCAATGGAACAGCATGGATAACAGCCATGGAACAGCATGGGAACAGCGGGAGGCGAGCAATCGATACGATGTATCGTATCGATTGGTTCAAAGGGTTTTAGCTCCGAAACGGCGGGCTGCAATTTTACGGTTTTCACTGTCGTTTATTCCTTTCCCCGAGGCGCAATAACTTTGCCGGGATTTCCATATCATTTTTAAAACCGGTCTACGAAACGGCAACCAGAAGCGGCGACCAGGGGCGGCAATAGAAACGGCAATGAGAAGCGGAAACGATGCCGGGGCGGGGGAGCGCCGCGGAGTAAAGAAACTAGAGTGGTTGCTGTCGATTTTTTTGCGCACCTTGACTTTAGTTGGAAACAATATACAATTAGAGAGCTAAGTTGATGTGATCGACGTACAGCGTTTTCGGTTCGTTTTTTTGGTTATCGTTGCGTTTTCATGATGTGGCATCGAAAATATTACAAGGGGGCGAAACGGGTTCGACGGGAGTAGAGAAGCTTAAGTTGCATGCCGAGGTCCTTGCTGCTCGTTAAACAGCTGGGAAAAAAATAAACGCAGACGATTACGCGTACGCTGTAGCCGCTTAACCGCGGCTACCGTCTTCAGGCCTTGCGCCCGCGGGGGCCATGAAGGCGTCGACTAAGCGGGAAGGCTGCCGTCATGATGCCCGCAGTGACGGTGGTGAGATTTAGCGGGCTGGCGTCGGCGAAATCCTTGTCCGCAGTGAGGTCGCCGAAGCGAGAACCAAAGAGCGGAATAAGCATGTAGAAGCTTTGGCGGAATGCTTTCGGACGCGGGTTCAACTCCCGCCGCCTCCACCAAATTGGTTAGCAAGTCCATCAGTGACACGGTATAATTAGGGCCTTCGACTTTCGCCAAAGAGTGCAGCGAAAGCGGGGGCTTTTTTTTATGCCTTTTTTATGTCTCCCTGCCTCCATGCCTCAAAGAGATGCCCAACTCAGGTCCCCTCGTCGCTCTGACATTATCCATCCCGGGTCCTGCCTCGAATTGCAAGTGGCCGTAAAAGAATTGGTCGAACACGATTGCCCTGCTTTGTCGCCAAAGTTTTCTTAGGCCGTCTTCATGTTCCGCACAGCGCAAGAAGCGAGGGGGAAAGACCTTTGATTATCGCCGGGATCTGGCGTACTATCTTGTGAGAATCCAGGTGAAAACAGACTTTCCCCAGCCAGACCAAATTGCCAGTCAGGGCGAGGGTTACACAATGCCGGTTTCATCGGAGAACTAAAGGACTGACGAGTATGAAGAACCGCACGACCACAGGATTTGACGAGGTACAGCATGCCCAAACTCTCACTTGCAAAGCTTGAACGACACCTTTATGGAGCTGCGGATTTTCTTCGCAGGGAAGGGATGGATGCCGCCACCTATAAAGACTTTATTTTCGGAATGCTTTTTCTTAAACGATGCTCCGACGTGTTTGAGACGGCTTTCGAGAGGATTGTTCAACGAAAAGTCGAACAGGGCATGCGCCAGGCGGACGCGGAAGCTAAGTACGGCGAAAATCCGGATTTTTACGACGATTTTTTTGTCCCGCAGCGTGCTCGATGGTCGTATCTTCAAAGCAAATTAAACGATGCGGCCGAACCTTATGGCGCGGTGCTGGATAAAGCATTGTCCGCGCTGAGCGAAGCCAACGAGTCTTTGCAGCATGTTCTCGACCATATTCAGTTCATGAAAGTGCAGAGCAACAAACGAATTGTCTCCGACGAAGCATGCAAAGACTTGGCGCGTCATTTCAATCGTTACCGATTGCGGAGCGAGGACTTCCAGTTTTCCGACCTTCTCGGATCGGCCTATGAATTCCTCATCAATATGTTCGCGGAATCGGCGGGCAAGAAAGGGGGCGACTTTTACACCCCGCGCGATGTCATACGTTTAATGGTGCGAATTCTCAACCCCGTCGCCGGGATGCGCATATACGATCCGACTTGCGGCTCCGGCGGCATGCTGATTATCAGTCGCGAGCACATCGAACAGTCCGGCGGCGATTCCACGAACCTTCGCCTTTGCGGGCAGGTAAACGATGCTTCCGCCTGGTCGATATGCAAAATCAACATGTTGCTCCATGGCATTCAGGGGGCGGATATTCAACTTCAGGACACCTTGTTGCACCCTCTGCATCGCGATGGCGGCGAGCTTGACCGCTTTGACCGAGTGATTGCCAATCCTCCGTTCAGTCAAAACTATACAAAGAGCAACATGGAGTTTCCCGAGCGATTTCGCTGGGGCTGGTGTCCGACTTCGGGCAAGAAGGGCGACTTGATGTTTACCCAGCACATGCTGGCGGTCTGCAGGCCAAACGGCATGGTAGCCACTGTCATGCCCCATGGCGTGCTGTTTCGCGGCGGCGCGGAAAAAGAAATACGCAAGAAATTCTTGCAGGAGGATCTGATTGAAGCGGTCATTAGTCTGCCGCCAAACCTTTTCTACGGCGCAGGGATTCCGGCCTGCGTCCTGATTATGCGCCCGAACCTGACAGGTCGGACTCCCAACCCCAATAAACCCTCAAAACGTCGTGGCCGCATCCTGTTTATCAATGCGGATGCTGAATATCTGTCAGGCCGAGCCCAAAACTACCTGCGACCGGAACACATCGAAAAAATAGCCTCGACCTTCGAGCGGTATGAAGACGTACCCGGTTATTCGAGAGCGGTGACGCTTAGGGAAATCGCCGAGCAGGCAAATGATTTCAATCTCAATATCCGCCGCTATGTGGATAACTCCCCGTCTCCCGAGCCGCAAGATGTGCGGGCACATCTTGCCGGTGGCGTACCGGTTGCTGAAGTTGCGAGTATGAGGCCTCTATTCGAGGCGCTTGGCTTCAACCCCGATACGATTTTCACTCGCCGCGCAGGGGATGGCCGGTATCATGACTTTTCCGTCGCGGCAGCCGACCGCGCCTCTATCGCCTCTCTGGTGGAAGGCGACGCCGGTGTGCGGACCAGGATTCAATTATTGCGCGAGTCACTTGCAACCTGGTGGACTACCCATTCACAGAGCCTGGCCGACCTGCCTCGGGGCCGGAACCTCAACGGTGTCAGGTCTGAAATCCTGCGGAGTTTCATCGAGGCTCTCCTCCCACTGCTCGTGCTGGACCGATTCAAACTGGCCGGGGTCGTTGCCGGTTGGTGGACAGATACTCTGCCCGATTTGAAAACCCTGATTGAAAACGGCTTCTGTGGAGTGGTGGACGGCTGGATCGATGCCATAGCCGATGCGGTCGAAGATGACGATAACGTCGGTCCGGCTTTCGATCCATTCAGCCACAAGCTTGTTCAGCGCGCCATGTCCGACTACCTGGAGCAGATTGATGAGGCTAAATTGGAAATTGCCCGTCTGAAAGGAAATAAGGAGGCTTTTGAACAAAGCAGTCCCCCCGACGAGGCCGATGAAGAGGAACTCGCCACCTGGAACTACGCCAAGGATCTTGAACGGCAAAGTAAGGAATTGAAGACTGAATACAAAGATGCCTTAAAGGTGCTGGCCAAGCTCACAAAGGCAGCCGCGAAGAAGAATGCTACGGATGCAGACTGCGAAGCTGCCGATTCGGCCCGATGTGAGCTTCAGCCCTTCTTTGGCCAGATTGCCGCTCTGGAAGCCGAGCTTGCTCCTTACGAGCGGATCAGGGCGGATCTTGCCGCTTCCCGCGCCACGTTCCGGGCTCTCAGCAACGCCTTTGTGGATGAACTGAAAAACCGGTGTGGACAGTTGACTGACGAAGAAAAGCGAGCACTGGTGCTTGATCTCTTTGCTCAGGATTTGCAGGCTGGAATTGATGCTACCGTCTTGGATAAACGAAATGCCCTTGCTCGGTGTATTGAGAACTTGTGGGATAAGTATCGTGTGGTGTTGCGGCAGTTACTTTTTGAAAGGGCAAACGTAGAAACAAGACTCGGCGACATACTCGCAGGAATTGGCTACGAATGAATAACCAGCAAATAAACGTACCCGACGGTTGGGAACGATGTCCTCTTCGTAATTTCGGCCATGTTATTGGGGGTGGTACACCTTCGCGTTCACAACCGAGTTTTTGGAACGGATCAATTCCTTGGGCCTCCGTCAAGGACTTTACCGATGACTTGGTGTGTCTTCACGACACAGTAGAACACATCTCGCCTGATGGGCTTTCCAGTAGCGCGGCGCATCTTGTCCCGGAAAACACGCCAGTCATCTGTACGCGAATGGCAGTTGGGCGGTGTGCTCTTACCATGCAACCTACGGCTATTAATCAGGATCTTAAAGCTTTTTTGCTGAAAGAGGATATCGATCGACGCTACTTTATTCGCTTGCTGCACTTCAACGGTCCAGTTTTGGACGGGATTAGCGTTGGTTCGACGGTTAGAGGTGTGACGGTAGGTGATCTACTATCGCTTGAGGTTCTTCGTCCGGTAAGGTGTACCGAACAATCCCGAATTGCCTACGTTCTAGACACTATAGATGAAGCAATTGCAAAAACAAAGGCTGTCATCGCCAAGCTGAAGCAGGTGCGAGCCGGTCTGCTTCATTACCTTTTGAGTTACGGCCTCGATGAAAACGGCCAACTCCGCGACCCTGTTGCTCACCCGGAGCAATTCCAGAACAGTCCGTTTGGCCTAATTCCAATCGCTTGGAATTATGGTCCACTGTCTTATTTCGTCCCATCAGCAGAATATGGTATATCCACATCGCTCGGGGATAATGGCTGCCCTGTATTGCGTATGAATAATTTGGCAGAAGGCGAAGCAGAATTATCTAACCTGAAATATTCGACAGCCGCGATCCCCAAGGCCCTATGGCTTCGTCCAGGTGATGTGCTTTTCAATCGAACAAACAGCTGGGTACATGTTGGTCGAACCGGAATTTGGCGCGGGCAAATTGAACGGGCAACTTTCGCATCCTATCTGGTCCGGTTAAATCCACAGCCAGGCTTGCTAAACTCGGAATTACTAAATCTATGGTTGAATTGGCCTCCGATACAAATATCCATGCGAGGGTTCGCCACCCCGGCAGTTCAACAGGTGAACATCAATCCAACTAATCTGCGTCAAATGCTTGCAGCATTTCCCGGAAATCTCGACGAACAGACGAACATGGTGGCGTACATTAGCGCCCATGATGTCCTCCTTCGCTCTGAGCGCGATGAACTGAAAAAGCTCAAACAACTCAAATCCGGCCTCATGTCCGATCTTCTCACAGGCCGGGTGCGCGTACCTGAAACCGTCACAGGCGGCGTTGACAGGCTATGAAGTCTCGGTCTAAGGAACTTCTCGAACGGGCGATTTCGGCAATGATTGCCGCCACGGAAATCTACAATAAGCCAGGATTTCCTTACCGTACGGAATCGTTCGCAATTCTGGCCATTAACGGCTGGGAGCTCCTTTTGAAGGCCAAATGGCTTGCCGACCACCGCAACCGGGAACGAAGCCTCTATGTCCACGAGACACGAGAGAATACCGACGGAACCAAGAGTAAAAAGTCCTTCATTAAAAGGACCAGATCCGGAAATCCCTTTACCCACAGCATGGAGCACCCAGGCAAGAAACCGGTCGAAAAGAAGGAGCTCGATGCACTGGCTTGGGAAAACATCCTGGTACTGATGGAACTTCGCGATTCGGCTGTACATTTCTACAATCAATCCCCCGCCTTCCGTGTACGGCTTCAAGAAATCGGAGCAGCCTGTGCAAGGAACTTTGCTACTGTGGTTCGTGACTGGTTTGACCGCGAGCTGTCGGAGTTCGAGCTCCATTTGATGCCGCTCGCTTTTGTCGATCTTCCTTCGAACATGGATGGCTTCCTGCTGAACGCGGAAGAGAAGAACTTCCCGGCCTTCCTTGAAAGCCTCGATAAACCACACGCCGATCCATTGTCACCCTATTCGGTGACGGTGAACATCGAGCTCAAATTTACCAAGTCCAAGGCGAAGGATGCTTTGGCCGTTAAATCTTGCAACGATCCGTCCGCTCTCAATGTCTGCCTTACCGACGAGCAGATTCGGGAGAAGTATCCTTGGGATTACCAAAAGCTGACCGATCAATGTAGAACCCGCTACAGCGACTTCAGGCGCGATAAGACTTACCACGCTATCCGCAAGGGGGTGCTTGAGGACCCTCGTTTGGGAGCCGTCCGCTTTCTTGATCCGGGAAATCCCAAGAGCGCCAGGAAACATTTCTTCAATCCCAACATATTGACCGAATTGGACAAGCACTATACGAAACGAGCCGTAACCGCGAGGGGCGCATGAGCAAGATTCAATGGGAGTATAACCTGGTCGAACGGCCTTTTTGTCAGCAGCTCGAAACAATGGGTTGGTCATGGATTGAGGGCGATGTCGATGTGCCGGAGTTTACGGAACGCAACAACTTTCGCGAGGTGCTCATAACCGGGCGCTTGTCGGCGGCGCTATCGAGGATCAATCCGCGAGAGGGTCAGCAATTCCCGCAGTGCCGGAAAATCTGCTCAGGACGTAACTCGGGGTTATGAGCTTTCGTAAACGCGACTTCAATTTTGAGGGGCTCCCTCAAAAATACTTCTGAAGGCCGTGTATTCCCGTGTATTCGTGCTGGACA
>JARLHO010000116.1 GCA_031292215.1 Syntrophobacteraceae bacterium
CATCTAGACCCCACTCCTGATGGTTGTCTCGGCCATGGAGCGAAGTGGATGAAATGCAGGTTCTTGGTAATTTTTCTGAATTTTTTTATGACTATGTTCCGCTTTGGTCGCTTTGGGCCGAGCGCTATATCGAATATCCAGTTCCGTTCCACCTCATTGACTGTATCGGGAGAAGAGTCTACCCTTGTCAAGCGCCTCGGCCGGGATCACAAAGGGACATCGTCGGCGCGGTTCTTGTAAAACCACTTTTTGCAATGTCTGGACGCCCGGTTATGAAACTTGGAGCAGACTCACGCTCTGCGGCAAACGCCGGGAGGTCCCTTCGAGGGAGTTGAAAATGAAATATACCGTCATAGTCCCGGTTTATAACGCCCAAGACACGATCTCCGCGTGCCTGAGGTCGCTACTCGACCAAAAAGGTGTCACCTACGGGATAGATTACACCGTGCTTGTCGTAGACGACGGGTCGACGGACAGGACCCCTGATATCCTTAACACCTTTCCGGTCGAGATTATCCGCCTTCCGCAAAATCGGGGCCGCATAGTCGCAAGGCTGGCCGGCGCACGGCGCGCCACGACCGACAGGGTGCTTTTCGCCGACTCAAGAGTCACCCTTGCCGAAAATGCTATCGCCATGCTGGACTCTTTCGACGACCATCGGGCGGTCATGGGCGAAACAGATCAAACCGAGTCGAAATACGTCTCGGCGGCTCAAACGGTTCTGTATCTGATCCGCAGAAAATACTACCGCAAGGGAACTTTTCCCGTGGAAGACGAATTCACGATAACCGAGCAAAACTTCAAACGGTCGGCGAAAGGCACAACGGTCCTGCTCATTGACAGGGAGCTGTTCCTAAAGCTCACCCCGGAGCGCACGGGAAAGGATGTAAATGACGACACCCTGCTCTTCCACAATCTTGTCTTCGGCCAAAAAATCGGGCTCTTTCGCTCAAGGCGGCTGTATTACACGTATTCTCAGCGGACACATACCAAACAGCTTTCGAGCTGGCTTTTCCATCGCGGAGTTCGATTTTCCGATTTCTATCTTCGCCCGGGCGGCTATTTTCATATTCCATTCCTACTGCTTGCCGCTGCCATGGCCGCCCTGGCATCTTGGGCCCTTATTTCCGGGGGCTTGATTTATCTGGCGACCATCGCCGTCGGGGCCGACGCAGCCATCTCGCTCTACCTGTCCGAGGAACGCAAAGACTTCCTAAGAGTATTCATCGGACTTCCTCTCATACTCATCACATTCGGGAGCGGCATTGCCTCATTTTGGACCAAGTTGCTCTTGGCCACGCTGCCTCGAAGACTTTGGGGCCGAGCCTGAGCGGTGGCGCTCGAAACTGCCTGCGTCCCTGCCGCTGCGAGGCCATGGACATCGCTGCGGCCTCCCTCAATACCCAAAATTCTCCCCCACAAGCTTAACATGAATGCGCCCCGGAACCTGTTGGCCTTCGATAACGCTCCACATGTTGCAGATGCGCTGGGGGGAGCGGCAGTCATGGCAAATCCCGTCGTGGGCGCAGGCGGTATCGAGCCCCAGGCGGATGGCGTTTACCGGCGCGGCGTAGAGCTTAACCCTTGCGATAGCCGAATCTAGATCTGCGCACACCTTGTTTATTCCCACCACAAGGATCACTTTTTGCGGCCCAAACATCATGGCCGCCACACGGTTTCCCAGGCCGTCCAAATTTACCAGCCTGCCGTCAAGGGTAATGGCGTTGCAGCTAGATATCATTATGTCCGCGCCAAACCCCTCATGTCGTAATTTCAGGCTTTCCTCGCGCGAGAGCCCCGGAAGATAGGGGTCTATCACCTTCACCTTCCCCATGGCTTCCAGCCTTTTCCACAGGCCGATCGCCGTACTGGTTACCGAACCGCACCGGTAAACGCAAGCCCCCTCGGGGATCATCGCCACCACCTCTTCGAGCGCCTCGGCGCAGCTCTCGGCAAAGCTCCCCGCCATCCGCCGCTTTTCGAGGTTTTCAATGATCCCGATCGCCGCCTTTTTGTTCCAGCTTGCCTGGTTTTTATCCATCACCCTGTACCCCCTTTCCCGATTCGCTCTTAAAAAGCCCTCCGGACGCCGGAAGCCGATTACTTCTCGCTTCATGCTCCCCGCTTCCCGCTTCTGTTTTTACTCAGGGGACAAAAACAATCTTTCCAAACTGCTCGCCCCGCTCCATCATTTCAAAACCGCGCTGCCCTTCGGATAGAGGCATCACCTCCTCTATCACCGTCTTTATCCTGCCGCTCCAAACCATGCGGGTGATGTCTCGAAAGTCCTTGGGCGTCCCCATCGTACTTCCGATAAGGCTTATCTGCTTTCCAAAAATCATCCGCACATCGATCTCAGCCATCGGACCGCTGGTGTTTCCAACGATAGCTATCCGCCCCCCCCGCGCCGCGGCCGCCATGCTCGAACTAAGTGTGGCGGCCCCGACGTTATCCACCACAACGTCTACGCCCCGTCGCCCGGTTTTCCCGTGGATCTCTTTTCCCCAATCGACCTTCGACCTGTCGATCGCAAAATCGGCGCCCAGCTCCAGGGCTTTTTCCGCCTTTTCAGCGTTGCTTGCCACCACGTAGACGGTAGCTCCGGCAAGTTTTGCGATTTGTATCGCCGAAGAGTTCACCCCCCCGCCCGCCCCGACGATAAGAACCGTTTCCCCGGCCCGAAGCTTCGCCCGGCTTATGAGCATCCTCCAGGCCGTAAGGGTCGTTAGAAGTGGGGCGCAGGCCGGGGCAAAGTCGACACCGTCCGCGATTTCGACCAGGTTTTTAGCAGGCGCTTTGACATACCCGGCAAACCCTCCCCGAACATGTTCGCCAAGGATCGTGTACTGCGGGCTCATGGAGTGTTCGCCCCTCAAAGTAAACTCGTCTTCGACCGGATTTATCCCATGGTCTATCACCACGCGCCCGCCGATCTTTACCCCGCTTACACCCTCCCCCATACCGACCACAACCCCCGCGATATCCGCGCCTCCCCAGTGAGGCATCTCGAGCCCCAGGCCCGGCCAGCCCCGCATCACCCAGATATCGAGGTGATTTAGCGAGCAGGCCTTTACCTCGATCAGGACCTCGCCTCTTCCCGGAACGGGGTCGGCCACATCCTCATACCGTAAAACATCCAGTTCTCCGTGCTGGTGGAAACAAAGGGCTTTCATCTTCGCTCCTTTCCCATTGGTAAAAGACCGCCGCGCTCGGGATTTATCGATCCGGCGAGCGGACATCGGTGTCCGCGGCGCGCCCCCTCCCGGGTAGACCACTGACAGTTTCCGGATACAAAATAGTTAAAACCGTTCCAAATATTTTCCAGCCCCCGGGCAAAAAAAGCTTTCGTATTGAAAAGGCGCCTGCCAAAGCCTATTATACTCGCGAAAGTGAGGTAGGAGATGAAAAAGCCAATCCCACAGGGCCGCGACCGCAAAAGAGGCACGCTCGGCTGGTTTGCCTTCGCCCTGTTTTCTGTATTTGTGTGCGTTTCCCTGATCGGGACCATAGTGGTTTTCGCGTTCTATGTGCAAATCGACCAGTCGCTTCCAAGCGTTGAGGCCCTTAGAAACTACCACCCCCCGCTGGTGACCGGCGTGTATTCGCAAGACGGATTGCTGCTTGCCGAATTCTTTGTCCAGCGAAGATACCTGGTCTCGCTAAACGAGCTTCCGCCCAATGTGGTCAAGGCGTTTATCGCCGCAGAAGATGCGCGCTTCTACGAACACGGCGGCGTGGACATGGTCGGCATCCTTCGAGCGGCGCTAAAAGATCTCGCGGCGGGTCAAATCGTACAAGGTGGTAGCACCATAACCCAGCAGGTGGTAAAATCCCTGCTCCTCACCCCTGAGCGCACATTTTCGCGAAAAATAAAAGAGGCCATCCTCGCGCACCGAATCGACAGCTCCCTTAGCAAAAATGAAATCCTCTACATTTATTTGAACCAGATTTACCTGGGCTCGGGCGCCTACGGGGTGGAGGCCGCCGCCCGGACCTATTTCGACGAACACGCGAGCGAACTCGATCTCGCGCAGGCCGCTCTTCTGGCCGGCCTGCCCAGGGCGCCCAACCGGTTTTCCCCCGCGACCCATTTGGAGGAGGCGCGCAAAAGACAGCGCTACGTTTTGCAAAGAATGGTCGATGCCAACTTCATTACCAGCGATCAGGCGCAGAAGGCCCTGGCCGAGCCGCTACACATTGTCGATAAGCCCACGCGGTTTGCTCCCGTGGCGATGAACTATTTTACCGAGGAAGTCCGCCGGGAGGCCGAAGCCCGCTTCGGGCGCGAGATGCTCTATAAGGAAGGGCTCACAATCGACACCACCCTGGACTACAAGGCGCAACTGATGGCCCAAAGCGCCCTGGAACACGGGCTATCGGTAATCGATAGACGACACCGAAAATACCGTGGACTCCATGTCTATGTTCCCGCCGGCGACTGGCCAAACACCTTAAAAATCCTGACCCAATCCAACGGGAAGCTCGAAAAGGGCAAGGTGGTCGCGGGACTGATAACGGCTTTCAACCCCAGGTCCGGAACCATTGCCGCCGATCTTGGGACGGGGAAGGCCCTGGTCCCCGAATCGGGCTGGAAATGGGTGCGCCTCACAACCAGCCGGGCCGAAAGTATCTTTCGCCCCGGAGATGTCCTGAGATTGCGACTCGACGAAATGAACGGAGATGCGTGGGTTGCAAACGTCGAGCAGGATCCTGGCATGGAGGGGGCGATCATGAGCATGTCGCCCGATACCGGCAGGGTCATCTGCATGGTGGGCGGGCGAAATTTCAAAACGAGCCAGTTTAACCGCTGCACCCAGGCGGCAAGGCAACCCGGGTCGTCATTTAAACCCATAATCTACGCCGCAGCCCTGGATAAGGGCTACACCGAAGCCTCGGTCCTCATGGACACCCCGATCACCTTCCTGGACCACACGGCCAAGGGTTCCTGGACCCCGGAAAATTTCGATCGCCGTTTTAAAGGGCCGATTCTACTAAGAAACGCCCTCATCCATTCGCGAAATGTTCCGACCGTCAAGCTTCTTAAGTCCATCGGTCTAAACTATGCCATAAACTATGCCCGACAACTGGGGATAAAAACCCCCCTTACTCATTCCCTCTCGCTTGGCCTCGGAGCCTCGGAGGTAACTTTGCAGGAACTTCTCTCGGCCTACTCGACCTTCCCCGGTCTCGGCCAAAGAGTCCAACCCTACCTCATGGAAAAGGTCTACGACCGGTTCGGCAACCTCATCGAACAGCACCAGACAAAAAGAGAACAGGTGATATCGGCCAAGACGGCCTACCTCATTACCGACATCCTGGAGGGGGTGGTAAGACAGGGGACCGGAATGGCGGCAAGGGCCCTTAATCGGCCATGCGCCGGAAAAACCGGCACCACAAACGATTTCAATGACGCCTGGTTCATCGGTTACACTCCCTCGGTGCTAACCGGGGTCTGGGTGGGCTATGACGATCATTCCTCGCTGGGAAAGGGGGAAGAGGGCGCGCACGCGGCCTGTCCGATCTGGGTCGATTACATGAAGCAGTACCTAAAGGATAAGCCCGTGGAAACATTTACAGTCCCCGAGGGTATCGTCTTCGCCAAGGTGGGCGGCTCCGTTGCAGGCTCCGATGACTCGGGAGGTGTCTATGCGGCTTTTGCCGACAAGCCCCCGGGGCCGGGTGGAAATGTTTCCCGGCAAAATCAGCAGGAGCAGCAAGACGAACAGTCAACCGAGGTGACCGGCGCCGGTCAAACCGAGAGTGCGCCTCCTCCGGTGAGTCAGGACCAGTCGCCCGCCGGGGATTCCTACTTTAAATCGGAGCTCTACTAGCTTGGAAGAATGGCTCCTCTATTCGATCCTCGCACTCACGGCCTGGGGCGTATGGGCCTTTTTGCCCAAAGTGGCCCTCGGCTACATCGATCCGGCAGCGGCTTTTGTCTTCGAAGCCTTGGGAGGGGCGGTAACGGGGCTGCTCGTTATGCTCCTCCTTCGCCCCCGGCTCGCCGGGGCGCCGATAATGGGCATCGTTCCCGCCTTTTGCACCGGCGTGCTGGGATACCTCGGCCTGCTTTTTTTCATGTACGCGGTGCGCGGAGCGGCGAAAATCAGCATCGTCGCCCCCCTTACCGCCCTCTACCCTATAGTGACCATTGTTTTGGCGCTCATCTTTTTGGATGAAAAATTAAACCTTGTGCAATGTGCCGGTGTCATTCTCGCCCTGATCTCGATATTTCTGATTGCACACAAATAGGGAGTAAACATTTTTGTTACTTTTTTAGACGAAATATTTCGATTCTGTCCTAAAATCGAGATGAGATCGTCCGGAAGATTTGTCCTCCCAATTGAGCGGTCTTATCGCAAACCCGCTCCCGCAGCGGTTACAACTGCGACAGTTGCGCCCGTGGAAGACCCTGAGCATAAAAATTGCTTTGTCGAAAAGAAACGATGCTGGACAGGTTAAAATATCACTCATGTATCCGACTCTAAAGAGGTGAAAAATGCAAAATCTGGGTCTTCCCCTTGCCGCATGGTTTGTATTTGTGGGCTCCGCTCTGCTTGAGGTGGGAGGAGACGCCGTGGTGCGAAAAGGTCTTCACGGCGCAAACGTTGCTATAATCCTTGTCGGCGGCCTGATGCTCGCCGCTTACGGGCTGCTCGTAAACACGATCCACTGGGATTTTT
Source organism: Syntrophobacteraceae bacterium (assembly GCA_031292215.1). Lineage (GTDB taxonomy): Bacteria > Desulfobacterota > Syntrophobacteria > Syntrophobacterales > Syntrophobacteraceae > SbD1. The sequence goes on from JARLHO010000116.1 coordinate 6,684, forward strand.
CAAAGCTTTTGGGCGTCTATGTCGCCGTGTTCGCCATAGTAAGCATCACGGCCGGTAAATTTGTCTTCGGGGAGTCCGTTCCCATGGCGACTTGGCTCGGGCTGCTCATTATTGTCGCGGGAGGCCTGGTCATCCAGTTTGGCCAGCTCATAATCAGATAAGGTATCACTGCTTATCGGCCCCCCGGTTGGTCATTCCACGTTCGAGCGGCACATGCCAGGAAAGGGCTGCGGGAAGATGGTTGAAATAGGAACGGTTTTTGAGGACCGCTATAAGATCCTGGCCTCACTGGGGCAGGGGGGATTCGGGGCGACTTTTCTGGCCGAAGACCTGCAATCGAACGGTAAGGTCGTAATGAAAGTCCCCCATATAGCGCAGTTGGGAGACCCCGCCGTCTACGAGCGTTTCAGGAGGGAAGTGGCCATAGGAAAGCTGCTAAACCATTCGGACGTCCCCGTGGCCGTGGCGATATCGGAGGGCAGCCCCCCCTACCTCGTTTTGAAATACGCCGAGGGCGAATCTCTGGCAAAGGTGCTAAACGAACAAGGCAGGATTTCCCCCGAGCAGGTTACAAAAATGGTCCCAAATCTACTCGATGCGCTCCATTACTGCCACGAAAGGGGGGTATATCATCGGGACATAAAGCCTGAGAACCTGGTGCTTGCCCCCGATGGCCATCTAAAAATCCTGGACTTTGGCATAGCGCTCATGGAGGGCTCCCCGCGCGTTACCTGGCGGGGCTTTTCCGGCCTCATGGGGACCCCCGAATACATGGCCCCCGAACAGATAAAAGGGGAGCGGGGCGGCGCCCAAAGCGACATCTACGCTGTCGGATGCCTGCTCTATCACCTTTTGAGCGGTTCTCCGCCCTTTACCGGCGATAACCCGCTAACGATCATGTACCAACACATGACCAAAGACCCGGAACCGCTAACCTCCATAAAGGGGCTTCATCCCGGGATACGGGCCGTTGTCTCCAGGGCCCTGCGGAGGCGAAAGGAGGAGCGCTTCGAAACGGCCGAACAGATGGCAAACGAGCTCCGCAGCCCGGAAAACGCCGATCTGAGCTGGATAGATAAACCCGACCCGCCCCTTGCGGCCGTCCTTCCCACCGGCCAAAACAACCTCCTGATCTATGGAGGGGCCGTTTTGGCCGCGGTACTTATCGTGGTCCTGCTCCTGTTGCTTAAAAAGTGAGGGGAGCGGGGAGCGAGAAGCGAGAAGCAGGCACATCGCTTTCATTCCCGCTCCCGGCTTCCCGCTTCTGCTCTATTCCCGCTCCTGCTCTATTCCCGCTTCCCGCTTCCCGCTCCCGGCTTCCCGCTTCTGCTTCATTTCCGCTCCCCGCTCCCCGCTTCTGCTTCATTTCCGCTTCCGGCTTCCCGCTTCTGCTTCATTTCCGCTTCCGGCTTCCGGCTTCCGGCTTCCGGCTTCCGGCTTCCGGCTTCCGGCTTCCGGCTTCCGGCTTCCGGCTTCC
>JARLHO010000117.1 GCA_031292215.1 Syntrophobacteraceae bacterium
TATAGAGGCCGACCTACCGATAGGTTCTCCGGTGAAATTGAGAGCGGAAATCGTCATGCGATTCAGCAAAGGCTAAAAATCTCGGGAGCCTGGTGGCTAAAGGAAAACGCTGACAATATGTTAGCCCTGCGAACCACAAGGGCGAACTCCGACCGGGGCAACTACTGGCGTCAGTGCGGCGAGGAAGCCGCTTAGCGTATCAGTTTGAATTACACCCTTGTTTCCTATTCCGGTTGACCGCGCTCGGGCGCCCAGCGCATGGCGCGACACCTGCCGCATCGCACTAAAGAGCGGTTACCTCCGAGGAATCCGGGGCGCCCGAGACATCGGGCGGGCTCACCACCAGGCGCCGTGAGTCAGCCCCAGAATCCCGATTACGATAAGATAGATGGCGACAACGTAGTTGAGAAGCCTTGGGACTATAAGGACCAAAACCCCCGCGATAAGGGCCGCGAGCGGTCCGAGCGGTATGTGGGATAGGTGCGGCAGGTTGGATAATAGGTGCGGCATGTTCATTTTCTCTCTCCTTTTGAAATTCCCCGGTGCTCAGGTCCCGCCCCAAAAAGCTGCCGCGCGCGCCGGCAACAATAAGGATATTTACCGTACTAAAAGTAATCACTTTGGTTCGGGTTTTTCAATACCATGGCGCATGTTCCACATTCCCAAACGGGCTCATGGGAGCGCGCCGGCAAATATTGGCCAAAAATAGTTTGAAAATCGAATCGGTTATCTAATATTATCTGGCTTTCAAACACTGCCGGCCCCCTCTATCGATTCACTCTATCATACGTTTTTCCCCATGCTGCTTCACTCTGGTTGCCGGCCGGTTTCGGTTTTACCGGGACAAAATCGCCTGCTCGCGCAGCTTTTTCCCTCCCGGACGTTGTAGTGAGATCGAGCGGCCCGCAGTGCGGAAACCGGCGGATTGATTAGTGTATTTTTCAGCTCTAAGAGGTGTTTTTTACCCCCCGGCGCCAAGCCTGCCTGAGGTTTCGGGCCGGGTCAACAGACGGCGCCGGCGGGAGAAAAACCCGGATGGCGAAGCGTTTTGGCCGGTTGATCAAAGACTTGCCGCTCTCCCCCTGTGCGGGGAACGGCTGGAAGGAGCTAATCGATGAAGCAAGACGGTTCGTACCTAGAGTACTTAAAGCAGGAATACGACGTCGGAAATCTTTTCGACAAGCCTGAACCGCTAAAGGGCGTAAGGGTCCTTGAATTGTGCTACGTCGTCCTTGGCCCCGCCGCTTGCGATTACCTCGCCGAATTCGGCGCCGAGGTGATTAAGTTCGAAGGGCAGAAGGGGGACCAGATGCGCTTTGTCACCCCTTACGCCTTTTTTTGGAAAAACATGTCCCCGGGCATGGAGGAGCAAAATCACAACAAGTATTGGGTCGGGATGCACATGGGAAATCCCAAGGCAAAGGAGATTTTTCTAAACCTGGTGAAAAAAGCCGACGTTGTCGTAGATAATCTCACCCCGGGCCGATTGGCCTCCTGGGGGCTTAGCTACCGGGAACTAAGCGAGATAAATCCTCGAATTATCCAGCTTCATGTCTCGGGCTACGGGAGCTGGGGGCCGTGGACCGGGAGAACTTCCTACGACGCGGTGGCCCAGAGCATGGGGGGGCTATCGGCCATCACCGGCTTTGAGGAGCGCGGGCCGATCAAATCGGGGGTCTGGATAGCCGACTGGGCCACGGGGCTTATGTGCGCGATAAGCATCATGGCCGCGCTAAACTACCGGGAAAGAACGGGCAAGGGCCAGTTCATAGACTACATGCAGGTGGAAAACGTCATCCGCTGGCTCGACTGGACCTGGCTTTTCACACATAAGACCAACACCGACCGGAAGCGGTCGGCAAACCGCGATCTTGCGATCTGCCCCTCGGATCTTTTCCGGTGTTCCAACGGCTGGGCCGCGGTCGCAGCGTTTAGCGAACAAGAATTTAAGGGGCTGTGCGAGGCGATGGGCCACCCTGCGCTTTTCGAAAAGTTCCCTGACCCGATAGAACGGCTAAAGGACGAAAACGCCCGTGTGATCCTTGAGGCTATCGAGGCCTGGGCGGCCACAAAGACTGTCGAAGAGATGGAAGGGCTTGGCAGCAGGCTGGGGTTTTCGGCCTCGCGCGTACTTAGCGCAAAGGACGTCTACGAGAGCCCCCACTTCCGGGAACGGGGGACCATGCAGGAATACGACGACTGCCTCTATGGCGAAATGGTGCAGCACTGCTATCCGCCCCGTCTAAGCGAGACCCCGAGCAAAATCAAATGGAGCTCCCGGCCGCTTGGCTTTGACAACGAATACGTGTTCACCAAACTCCTGGGCTTTACCAAGGCCAGGATAAGGGGCCTGCAGGAAGAAGGGGTCATTTTCAAGTGGAACCCGAGCATCCGGTCTCATTGTCCACCGCCGGACTGGGATGAGGTGAGCGGAAAGAAACTTTCCTGAGTCGGGAGGACTGACATGGACGACAAGAGAATAGTCGGGATGGCGCACGACGTGGAATTTGCCAGGTGGGCTCACGGGGAAACGAACCCCGAGGACATTTTCAATAAACCCGAGGCCCTGGACGACATGCTGGTGCTCGATGCGAGCCAGGGCAGCTTTGCCGGCCTTTTTGCCTCATCTATCCTCTCCGAGCTCGGGGCCGAGGTGATCCGCATCGAGCCGCCCGGAGGCGACCTAGCGCGCAAGATGAGCCCCTACGGAATGATGGTGAAAGACTCGGGGCTCGCCTACCTGACCGAGGCCAGGAACAAGTTCCACGTCACCTTGGACATAGCGACGGAGGAAGGGGCAAAGATTTTTAAACGGCTTGCCCGAAAAGCCGACATAGTGATCGAGACTTTCAAGCCCGGCTACCTCGACGAACGGGGTGTGGGCTATCGCCGGCTCGCGGCTGAGAACCCGGGGCTTATCTATTGCCCGATCTATGTCTACGGGCAATTCGGAGAAGATGCCGAAAAATGCTCCAACCAGCCCGACTACGATATCGCCTGCCAGGCAAGGGGCGTGGTCATGTCGATTACGGGCGAACCCGATCTGGACACCGAACTGGCCTCCGAATACAAGCGCCCCTTAAAGCAGGGCAACTGGATGGGTTGGTATGCGGGCGGCGCATGGGCTGCCTTCGGGATCTTAACGGCCATGTATCACAAAAGGAAAACCGGCAAGGGCCAGCTCGTCGACTGCTCGCCCCCCGAAGGCCTTATCACCATGTCCAATTACGTCATGCAATATTACCACATGACGCACAAGCTCATGCCACGCGCCGGAAACTTCGACTACGCGGTCTTCCCCTATACTTACGTCAAATGCAAGGACGGCTACACCTTCATCTCCGGGTTCACCGATCCCAACTGGCACGCCCTGTGCGAAATAATGGACCGCCCGGACCTTCGCGACATGTTTCCCACCATCAAGGAGCGTTTGGACCCGGTTAACCAGCCGGTGGCCCAGCGGGAAATCGAAAAATTTACCTCCCGCTACACGGCCGACGAACTCCAGCGCATCGTGGGCTCGTATATGAAAAGCCCCGAGCGAAAAGGCACAGTGGTCGTGGGGGGCCTCGAGGGGCCCACCGAGGTGGTGCAACGGGAACACTGGCAGGACCGCGAGACCTTCTATCAGACCGAGGACCCGATCTACGGGGATATCTTCATCCAAAACTCCTCGTTTAAGTCCATGTCGCTTACTCCGGGCCGCATCAAGTGGGTTTGCAGACCAATTGGGGCAGACAACGGCTACATCTACCTCAAGTATCTCGGGATAGGCAAAACGAAGCTAAAAGGGCTAAAAGAGGCAGGCGTGGTCTAATTAGGGCAAAAGGGCAGGCGGGAAAGGGGAAAAACGAAGTTTTGCCTTGTAGGGGGCGGGCGCGCTGCGGCAAGTCGCGCGCGCCCCTTCGGGCGAAGATGAATATCCTGAAGCCTGGTGGCCAACAGATGGAGGACAACGGGAAATCCCCCCAACCCCCCTTTGAAAAAAAGGGGGGCGATCGGGCCAATTGAGCGCACGTGCGGGTAAGTCTAGAACGGATACTTCCGGGGAGTGCGCTGCACGCTTATCCACCGCAATTCCGTAAACTCTTCGAGCGCGGCCCGGCCTCCAAACCTTCCCCAACCGCTGTCCTTAACTCCCCCGAACGGCACCTGGGGCTCATCGTGCACTGTCTGGTCGTTAATGTGAACGATGCCCGATTCAATCCGCTCGGCGATGTCTAGCCCCTTTTTGAGATCTTCTGTGAAGACACTGGCCGAAAGGCCGTAAGAAGTTTCATTGGCAACGGCTATCGCCTCGTTAGCGTCTTCGACCTCGATTATCGAGACCACCGGCCCGAAGGTCTCCTCGCAACTAAAGGCGGTGTTTCGCTTTACACCGGCAAGAACGGTAGGATGACAGCAAAGCCCGTCATATTTCATGCCGCACAGCACTTTTGCGCCGTCTGCAACCGCTGCCTCCAGGCTTTTCTTTACCTGCTCCAACTGCTGAGAATTGATGAGCGGGCCGATAACCGTGTCCGGTTCCCGGGGATCGCCAACCTTAAAGGAAGAGGCCTTCTCTACGAATTTGGCGCTAAATTCTTCGCTGACCGGCTTTTCAACGATGATCCTGCGGGTGGACATACAGATCTGCCCCTGATGGAGAAACGCGCCAAAAGCCGCCGCGTTTACCGCATCATCGATGTTTGCATCCCGCAGGACGATCATGGGGTTTTGCCCCCCGAGTTCCAAGGCCACCCGCTTAAGGTGGCGTCCGGCCTTCTCGGCCAGTTGGCGGCCTACCCGCGAAGACCCGGTAAGGTTAATTCGGCGGACCTTCGGGTTTTCGACCAGCTCGTCTCCGATCTCGGAGCTCCCGCCTGGCCCATTGATCACAAGGTTTAACACCCCTTCGGGAAATCCCGCTTCGTGAAAGACCTGCGCGATTACGACCCCTCCGGCCGCCGCCGCTTCGGTCGAAGGCTTAAGGACCGCCGTGTTGCCGTAGGCAATCGGCAGACATACCGCCCGAAGCGACAAAATAAGGGGAGCGTTCCAGGGACCTATCCCGGCAACGACCCCGACGGACTGGCGTATGGCCATGTGCATCGCCCCGGGCAGATCCGAGGGGATTATTTCGCCAATGGCCCCATGTGTCTGGGCTGCCGCTTCGCGCAACAACCCGGGGGTAAACATCGTCTGAAACATGGCAAATCCGAAAGTGCACCCGGTTTCATCGGCAAGAATGCTAACGATCTCGTCCCGTTTGTTCTCAAGGATTTGGGCGGCCTTCAAAAAAAGGGCCTGCCGCTCGCCGGGAAGAGTTTTGGACCATGCGGGAAACGCCTCCGCCGCGGCATCGATCGCCCGCCTTGCATCGGCCCGCTTTCCCGCCGGCGCCCTGGCGAAAATCTCCCCCGTATAGGGGTTCATATCATCGTAGAGACTCCCGTCCAACGCGCCAACCCATTGTCCATCAATGTACATCGAGTATTGCTCAGCCATCTTTTGCTCCTCCCTGCACGGAAATGGATCGTTTCAATTTTGCCCCAAAGGGGTACGGCCTGCCTTCTCGAATGAGTCTTTAACGCGACAAGGACCGGCGCGCGCAAGCGTGCGGAGATCCCCGGGATCGAGTGGAATGAAGCGAACACGCACAGTGGAAATAGCTGCAATACCAAGATGATGGGACCAGGACGCACTCGCGCCGAAAGCTTTTCGGGCCCCCGGGCGGATACACGAAGTGCTCTTCGTCTTGCTTCTCATTACCCGGCGGCGCGGCGCCAAGTCAAGAAGAATGGGGGAGCTCTCCCCCGAATTAGCGCGGTCCGCTAAACTTTACACCGCGCCTAAGAGCCGGCAGCGGTAAAACGATCGGGACCCGCGCCCAGCCTGCGCAAAGATTCATATACCTGAAATATATTTTTCTTTTCACTTTTTTGAGTAGATAGTATACCCTATATCTACACCCTAAAATCCCCCTTTACAGGTCACAATAATTGTTCAAAATGAAAAAATCCTAACCCCAATGAAGAATTCATCCGATAGAAGCAGTGAGGGACAAACGGGAAGAAATATCCGGGGGCCAGGGAAGTAATTGGCGCGGAGAAAAGTCAGGGAAACGAAAGAGTCGGCCAGTTCGATGGCTCTCATAATATATAGTGAATATTTATCATTAATTTCAATTAATTACTTGTTACTGGCTCCTTTGCACTTGATTTTTGAGTAATTTGTCCTTTTATTGACACCGTAACTTATCAGTGCTTTAGTAATATTATTCTTATATACCGGGTTTTGCAGTGATTAGCAGCGGGGGCTGCTTCGCCTGCAGGAATTTTGGGCAGGCGCCTGAATGAAATGAAATAACACGATGGATAAGGGGACGGTGCGGAGCAATTTGTTTCCCGGGCCTGCCATGTTGGCTCGGGTTTCTTTAACTGCCCCTTCCCCGCACGCGCACTGGATATTTATAAAAGCAGTCGTCGGCTCTTCTGTAACCGAGTTGGCGGAGCCATGTCGCTCTTTTCAGCGTGAAAGCCATATCTCAACATACTTGTAATCCGAATTTATTGGCGTTATTCATAAATATTTTCCCGGATAGATGTGGTCTTTCATCCATATCGTATAGAGTAGCGGTCGCACCGATGGCCCCATCTTCTCTGGATGCGGGGATACTCAGCAACTCAAATTCTTAGTCGGAAGGCAAAACAGCCATGCAAGATTCATCGTCGCCGAGGGTCCTCAAATTCCCCCAGTCATCGCCAAGACCTTCCTGCGAGACTTTGCCTCAAGTCGATGCGCTGCCTTCGCTGGAATACGACGAAGAGGCTTTCAATAGAATTCTAGCCCTGGAGCGCAAGAGATCGGAAAGGTCCAAGAGGCCTTTCATGTTGATGCTCCTCTCTCTGGAGGGGATACCTGGCGGGGAGATGGGCGGTGATGTCCGCTCGAAGATATTTTCGTGCCTGGAATCGGCCAAAAGGGACATAGACGTCCTGGGGTGGTACAAGTTCGATTCGATTGCCGGGATCATTTTCACCGAAATATCGGATTTAAGCGACGGGGCGGTAGCCGACTCCATAGTAAATAGAATCAAGTCGAATCTTGCAGTGAGCCTGGAAGCCGACGAAATAAAAAAAATCGTTATAAATATCTATTTTTTCCCGGAAAACTCCAATCCCGAGGGGTGGTCCAGTCGCCTTACCTTGTATCCGGACATCCGGGAACACCTGCGTTCGCATAAAAAAAGCCTGTTTGTAAAAAGGCTCTTGGACATCACTTTATCGTTTATCGCCCTGGTGCTGTCCGCGCCCCTTTTTGCCGGTATCGCCGCCCTGATAAAGCGTGGTTCGAAGGGTCCCGTTTTTTTTCGCCAGGATCGTGTGGGCAAATACGGCAAAACGTTTACATTCATCAAATTCCGGTCGATGTATGCCGATAACGATCCATCCATTCACAGGGACTATGTGAGGAAGCTGATAAGCGCCTCGGGCGAGCGGGAAGGCGACGCGCATAAGGATGAAGTCTTTAAGATTCAAAATGATCCTCGCGTCACCCCGATCGGAAGATTTCTCAGGAAAACCAGCCTCGATGAGCTTCCCCAGTTCATAAATGTGCTACGGGGCGAAATGTCTCTTGTGGGCCCTCGTCCTCCCATCCCCTATGAGCTGGAAAACTACGACCTCTGGCACAGAAGACGCGTGCTTGGCATGAAACCGGGCATAACGGGAGTCTGGCAGGTCGAGGGAAGGAGCAGAACCACTTTTAACGAAATGGTGCGCATGGATATCTATTACGTGACAAACTGGAGCCTTTGGCTGGACTTAAAACTTCTTGTAAAGACCCCGCTGGCCGTTTTGACCAGCAAGGGCGCCTATTGAGCAATTTGGCGATCGGTGCGAGATCGCCGGGGCGCCCCTGCGGGTTTTCCGGCAAAAGGAGAAGGCTGTGATCCGGATCGGCATAGTCGGATATGGATACTGGGGCCCCAATGTCGCCAGAAATTTCAACAGCGCGCAGGGATGCCGGGTCGTAAGGATTTGTGACGGAAACCGGGAGGCTCTTAGTCGCGCGCAAAAGGACATTTCCGGCGTAGAGACGACTACGGAGCTAAAGGAACTGGTTGAGGCGCCCGATATCGACGCGGTAGCCATCGTCACCCCTGTTTCCACTCATTTTGAAATTGCCAAAAGAGCGCTCGAAAACGGCAAACACGTCTTTGTCGAAAAGCCCTTCACCGCAACTTCGGCCCAGGCGCTGGAGTTAATCGAGATTTCCGAGCGCAAAAATCTAAAAATCATGATCGATCACACGTTTCTTTTTACGGGAGCCGTTCGAAAAATCAAGCAACTCGTCGATGAGGGCGTGGTCGGCCAGATTTATTACTACGACTCGACCCGGGTGAACCTGGGGATTTTCCAGCACGACGTAAATGTCATCTGGGACCTTGCTCCTCACGATATCTCGATAATGGACCACGTGATCGCGGAAAAGCCCGAGGCGATACTGGCGACGGGGAAAAATCATTTCAGCGATTATGAATATGTGGCCTACGTCACAATTTATTTTTCCAATAACATTATCGCTCACCTAAACGTTAACTGGCTCTCTCCCGTGAAGGTAAGGACCACCCTTCTTGGCGGGGAAAAAAAGATGCTCGTCTGGAACGATCTGGACTCGGACGAAAAGGTCAAGGTCTACGACAGGGGAGTGGAGATCGAAAATCGCCAGGGGGTCTACGATCTGCTCGTTAGCTACCGCTCGGGAGACATGTGGTCGCCAAGGCTCGACCAGACCGAAGCCCTGAAACTTGAGACAAAGCATTTTATCGATTGCATCGACAAGGACTCAAAGCCCTTAAACGATGGCTGGGCGGGCTACCGGGTGGTCCGAATGCTCGAGGCCGCGCACCGGTCGATAAAGAACAGGGGAGAACTGGTTTGTCTGTGAGCTTTTTATCCATAGCCGACGATGTCGAGCTTGGAGAAAATGTCAAACTTGCCCAATTTATAAATCTTTATGGCTGCAGGATCGGTGACCATACCAAGATCGGAGCGTTTGTCGAAATCCAAAAAAACGCGATGGTTGGCAAAAACTGCAAGATATCGAGCCATACCTTCATCTGCGAGGGCGTAACCATCGAAGACGAAGTCTTCATCGGCCATGGAGTGGTTTTCGTAAACGACACCTATCCCCGGGCGACCGGTTCCACCGGGGGACTCCAAACGGAAGCGGACTGGAAGGTGGAGCGGACCCTGGTGAAAAAGGGCGCATCCATTGGCTCGGGGGCGACGATTCTTGCCAACATAACGATCGGTGAAAGTGCCATCGTGGGTGCAGGAGCTGTCGTAACCGCAGACGTTCCCGAAAAGGCCATAGTAGCCGGAAACCCGGCGAAAATCCTTAGGATTCTAGGCGAAACCCGGCCAGGGCCAGATCCTGGCAGCTCAACCTGAATACCACCCCTTCGGCGGTTTAGAATTCGAGACCTCCCATGAACGATTTCGGTAGCGCCCCTGTCCCCTTCCTCGATCTCGCGACCCCTCACCACGAACTGGAAGAAGAGCTGGTTGCGGTTTTCCGGTCGGCTCTTAAAACCGCCGGTTTCATCGGGGGCCCGATGGTCGAAGGCTTTGAAGAGGACTTTGCCGCCTTTTGCGAAACGAAATATTGCGTAGGCGTGGGATCGGGAACCGACGCCCTTCGGTTCGCGCTGATCGCTGCGGGGATAGCTCCGGGCGAGATCGTGGTGACTGTCCCAAACACTTTCATCGCCACAACGGAGGCCATTTCACAGGCGGGGGCAATACCCGATTTCGTTGACGTTTGCGAGTCGACCTGCAACATGGACCCGGAAAAATTGGGCGAATACCTCGAAAAACGGTGCGTGGAAAAGTCGGGCAGGCTGTTTCACCGGGAAAGCGGCCGACCGGTTGCAGGGGTTATCCCCGTGCACCTCTACGGTCAACCGGCGGACATGGCGCCAATCCTTCGCCTCGCTAAAGAATACAACCTCATAGTTATCGAGGACGCCTGCCAGGCTCACGGCGCCCAATATTTTTCCAAGCCCGAAAACTCTTGGAAAAGGGCCGGCTCGATGGGACATGCTTCCGCCTTCAGCTTCTATCCGGGGAAAAACCTTGGCGCCTGCGGGGAAGCGGGAGCGGTTACAACCGATGATCCGGCTCTTTGCGACCGGGTGAGGATGCTTCGAGACCACGGGCAGGCGAAAAAATACCATCACGACGTGGAGGGCTGGAACGGCCGGCTCGATGCCATCCAGGCGGGCCTTCTCCAGGTCAAGCTAAAGAGATTGCCCGAGTGGAACGAAAAGCGCTTAGAACGGGCGGCCCTCTACAATGAGCTGCTGGCAAACGTCCCGGGCGTAACCGTCCCGTTTGTTTTACCCGGGACAAAGCCCGCCTGGCACCTCTACGTGATCCAAACCGAGAGAAGAGACGCTCTCCAAAAGCACCTGGCGGATAATGGCGTTGCAACCGGCCTCCATTACCCCGTGCCGCTGCATCTGCAAAACAGCTACCGGGCCATGAATCTTTTCCCCGGCTCTTTTCCGGCAGCCGAAGCGGCCGCCTCGCGGATACTTTCGCTTCCGATGGGTCCAACCCTTACAACCGGGCAGGTCGAGCGGGTATCGGAGCTTATCCGCGGGTTCTAAAAAAATTGCATCCACCGCAGAGGCGCGGGGATAAGTCTTTCCGTCATGGAATTCGAATTCATAAATCCACTAAACTTTCCGGGCTGGGACGATCTTGTCCTTTCCGCGGGCGACTACAGCTTTTTTCATTGCACAGCCTGGACCCGGGTGCTTTGCGAGTCGTACGGCTACAGGCCTTCATTTTTCGCCATGACCGAGAAGGCAAAACTCTTAGCGGTCATTCCATTTCTGGAAGTAAACAGTTTTCTTACGGGACGACGCGCCGTATCGCTGCCGTTTAGCGACTATTGCGAACCGCTTGTTTTCGGCCAACCCTGTTTTTCCGACATTCCAGGGAGTCTGATCGAGGCCGCGAAAAAGGCCGGCTGGAAGCACCTCGATTTCAGGGGACAAAGCATTTTCGCGCCGGGGATTCCGGTGTGGTCCCGGTATGCGGGCCACAGGCTAAAGCTTTCCAATGCGCAAGAGCTCCGCTCAAAACTTCATACGAACACGGTTCGCAATCTAAAAAAGGCCAAAGCGCGGGGGATTGAAATCGAGGTTTTGGATTCCTTCGAGGGAATGGGGGAATATTACAGACTCCATTGCCTGACCAGAAAAAGACAGGCCGCGCCGCCCCAGCCCTTCTATTTTTTTAAAAAGATCCAGGAGCACATATGCTCCAAGGGCAAGGGCCGGGTGATTCTTGCGCGTTATCGGGGAAAAGCCGTCGCGGGAGCGGTCTTTTTCCATTTCGGCCAAAAAGCCCTGTACAAGTACGGGGCTTTGGACATGGATTTTGGCCGGCTGGGCGCCTCCGCCGCCGTCATGTGGGAGGCCGTAAGCCAGTATGCGGCAGAAGGGCGCCACTCTTTTTGTTTCGGTCGAACCGACCTTGACCACCAGGGACTCAGGCGCTTTAAGCTGGGGTTTGGCGCAGAGGAATATTTTCTCGACTACCGCCGCTTTGACGTTTCAAAGAATGGTTTCGTCGAAGGCGCCCCAAAAAACCGGCTGCCTCTTTCCGGATTTATGAAGCACATGCCTCTACCGGGACTTAAAGCCGTAGGCCTGGCTTACAGACATTTCGGTTGAAAACCACTCCTGCACAAAACACTCACTCACCGCAAAAGACGCGGAGAACGCCGGGTTTTGCGAGCCTGAACCGGGGGTTGCGGGCCACGCGCCGCCCGCTTGGCGCTCGCTGAAGACTTTGCGGTGAATCCGTCCTTGCGCCCCCTAAGTCGTGGAGCTTTCCCATGAACCTTAGAGATTTGTACTACGACGTTCGGCCATTTATCCCGAGGCCGCTCCAGGTTGTCTTGCGCCAGCAGGTTGCCGCGGCCAGGCGAAAATCGGTTGCCAACAGGTGGCCGATAGACGCCGGCGCCGCCCTTGCGCCGCTTTCCTGGCAAGGTTGGCCGGATAAGAAAAAGTTCGCTCTGGTTCTCACTCACGATGTCGAAACCGCTGCGGGCCAGGCCAAATGCCGCAATCTTTTGGACATCGATCGGGCCATGGGTTTTCGGTCCTCGTTTAACTTCGTAGCGGAGGGCTACGAAGTCTCGGCCGCTCTCAGGCGCTACCTTGCCGACAACGGGTTCGAGGCCGGAGTCCACGGCATCCTTCACGACGGAAAAGACTTCAAGTCCCGGCAGATTTTCGATCGGCGGGCCCCCAAGATCAACCGGTATCTCAAGGAATGGCAGGCCGTCGGGTTTCGTGCTCCCGCCATGTACTGCAAATTCGACTGGCTCCAAGAGCTCGACATCGAGTATGACGCCTCGACTTTCGATACCGACCCGTTCGAAGTCGGATCGATCACCGCGCGGACCATTTTTCCGTTTTACGTAAACGCAGGCGCCAACGGAAAGGGGTTTGTCGAACTGCCCTACACCCTGCCCCAGGATTTCACTCTTTTCGTCATCATGCGGGAGAAAACCCTCGAAATCTGGAAACGCAAGCTCGACTGGATCGCCGAACACGGTGGAATGGCGCTCATGCTGACCCATCCCGATTATATGAATTTTAACGGCGATAAGGCCCTGGTGGACCAATATCCGGCCGGCCTCTACGAGCAGTTTCTAGACTATGTAAGGTCCAAATACAAAGACCAGTTCTGGAACCCCCTGCCCAAAGAGATCGCCAGGTTCTGGCGCGCTCGGACGGGCGGGAGTTCAAAGAACGGGAACGGGAGCGGGAACGGACATATAAATGTAAACGGGAATGGAAATGGGAATGGGCATATAAACGGGAACGGACATATAAAAGTAAACGGGAACGGGAACGGACATATAGGCGGGAACGGAAAACACGGACGCATATGGATCGACCTGGACAATTCCCCTCACGTTCCCTTTTTCAGGCCGGTGGTCGAAAAGCTCGAGGCCAGGGGGTTCGACGTTTTGCTCACTGCCAGACGCTGCTCACAGGTCTGCGGCCTGGCCGATAAATTCGAGATGGACTACCACCTGGTCGGCCAGCACCACGGGAAACACAAAATTATTAAAGCGGCCGGCCTCTTTGTAAGGGCCGCCGAACTTGCCCCGCTTGTGCTAAGAGAAAAACCGGCCCTTGCGCTCTCCCATGGATCGAGGGCGCAGATCATTGCCGCAAATATTCTCGGGATTCCATCCATCCAGGTTTTGGACTATGAGCATTCAAAGCACATCCCCTTCGTGTCCACCCCCAAATACCTGATCGTCCCCGAGGTTTTAAAGGACTACTATACCCGTCAACATTCCGTACGGTTTTTCACCTATCCCGGGATAAAGGAAGATGTCTATGTTCCGTTCTTTAAGCCGGACGTGTCCATTCTAAATACCCTCGGCCTGAGCAGGGAGGACATCATTATCACCGTAAGACCTCCCGCCGTGGAGGCCCACTATCACCGGCAGGCAAGCGAGGAGCTTTTCGAGGCCGCGATGGACTACCTGGGCGCAATCGATGAGGTGAAAATGGTGATGCTCCCCAGATATGACAGCCAGGAGAAATTCATCAAAGATAGGTGGCCGGAGCTTTTTTCCAGCCAAAAAATGATAATCCCCCCCAAAGTGGTCGACGGTCTTAACCTGATATGGTTTTCCGACCTGGTGATATCGGGCGGGGGGACCATGAATCGGGAGGCCTCAGCGCTTGGCGTGCCGGTCTACTCTATTTTCAGGGGAGAAATGGGCGAGGTCGACCGGTATCTATCGGCAAATTCCAAGCTGGTTATGATCGGAGATGACAGCGACTTGCGAACAAAGATTCGCATTGTTCGCCGAGAACGTCCAAAATACCCGGAAAACATCGGCCATGCGGCGCTCGATACACTTGTAGACGAGGTGATCTCCCTGGTTAAAAATGGCAATGGGACCAATGGGGTAGGGAAATGAAGATACTAAGCGTCGTTGGGGCGCGCCCCAACTTCATGAAGATTTCTCCGATCATTTCGGCGATCGATGCCTATAACGCCGGTAGTTTCACTCTTTCGCCATCCCCTGGCCGGGAAAAGATCGATCATTTCCTTGTCCACACCGGGCAGCACTACGACCGGATTATGTCTGAGTCCTTCTTCCAGGACCTGGGGATCTGCCAGCCCGACGCCTCGCTGGGGGTGGGCTCCGGCACGCATGCCGGCCAGACCGCCGAAATCCTGCGCAGGTTCGAGCCCGTTTTGCTCGAAGAGCGCCCAGACCTGGTACTAGTTGCAGGCGATGTCAACTCGACTCTTGCCTGCGCCCTGGTTGCGGCAAAAATCTCTTACGGCTCCAACGGAAAACGTCCCCTCATAGCCCACGTGGAGGCGGGTCTAAGATCATTTGACCGCACCATGCCCGAGGAAGTAAACCGCGTTGCGACCGATCATCTGTGCGACCTGCTCTTTGTGACCGAACAAAGCGGGATAGAAAACTTGAAAAGGGAGGGCATCCCGGAGGAGAAGATTTTCTTTGTCGGAAACACGATGATCGACACGTTGATGCTGTTTCGCGAAAGGGCCTCACAATCCGATGTGCTAAAATCGCTGGGGCTAATCGAGCGGAGTAACGGCTCAGAGAGAATCTCGCCCTATGCTCTTCTTACACTCCATCGGCCTTCAAACGTGGATAACAGGGAAACCTTTACAGGTATTCTCGACGCAATGGAAAAGATCTCGGCGCGGCTGCCGGTGGTTTTTCCAGCCCATCCGCGCACCAGAAAGCAGATGGACTCACTCCAAATCCAAAACGTTTCCCGTTCCTCGGGTCCCGGGGCGATGGTAACCGAGCCTTTGGGCTATATCGATTTTTTATGCCTCATGTCGAATGCAAAACTGGTACTGACCGACTCGGGCGGTATCCAGGAAGAGACAACGTGTCTGGGGGTGCCGTGCGTGACCATAAGGGAAAACACCGAAAGGCCGGTTACGGTGACCCAGGGCACAAATCTTTTAAGCGGGGTGAAACCGGATGCGATCGTAGATGCAGCCAATCGGCAACTCGCGAGGCAAAAAGGCAATTCAGCTCCCGAATTCTGGGACGGCAGGGCCTCTTATCGGATAGTTGAGGCCATACGGGGGCGATTCCCCTGACGACGCAAGGCATATCGCAGCCGGCCCCGTCAGTCATACGCAGTGAACGTGCGCGCCGGATCGTGCCTCAGAGCCCGGAAAAAAGGAACACGCATGTCCAATACGACCCGAGTTGCCCCGGGATCGGCGTCCCATGTAAACAGCCCTGTCCATGAGCTTGTTGGCCTGGCGCTAAAAGGTCTAGGCGAGGCGTATGATCGCGAAAATGAGCTTTTCCACTTCAAAATAAGGAAGACTGGGAGCGGTGTCGTAAAGCTCGGCCATTCGCTAAGGTATACGATCATATGTCTTTTGGGCCTGGCCAAAATCGAAGCGGCAGGCAAGACTTGCCCGGTCGATGTAGGAAAAGCCCTGGAATCGATTCTACGAAGGGCCCACTCCATACACGACACGGGAGACCTTGGCCTGCTTATTTGGCTCTGTTCCATGGCTTCTGCCCATGATGCCGAAAGGCTCTGCTCTGAGTTACATATCAGGGATAACTTTTCGGCGTATCTATCGAGTAACGCATGCACAACTACCGAGCTCGCATGGTGCCTTACAGCTCTATCCTATGCCTGCCTTGCTTTGGATGGAAAAATCCCGCAGTTGCTCGAACTTGCCGATGGTTTCTACCGTAAGCTGGTTGCGGGCTATGGGGGGCGAGGTATTTTCGGACACGGAAATTGCGGCGGCGTAAGAGGACTGCTCAGGGCAAACATTGGCTGCTTCGCCGACCAGGTTTATCCGATCTACGCTCTTTCGAAATATTTCACGGTAAGCGGCAACCCCGAGGCGTTAAGAATAGCAGGCGAATGCGGGAGTGCGATTTGCAAACTCCAGGGCAACCTGGGGCAATGGTGGTGGCACTACAATGCGGCAACCGGAAAGGTTGCTGGAAGGTACCCGGTTTATTCGGTCCACCAGGACGGGATGGCCCCCATGGCCCTGTTTGAACTCGGCAAAACCTCCGGGACCGACTATTGCGACTCGATCGATAAGGGACTCGCGTGGATCTACGGGGGAAACGAGCTGAATCGGAGCATGCTCGATAAAGACAGGGCCGCGATCTGGAGAAACTTCCACAGGCCCGAGATCCTCAAGTACATGGAATTGACCTCATCAGCGCTCTTTGGTCTTATCTGGCGCAAAGCCCCGCGCGATCTCAAAATGCTCTACGAGTGCTGGCCGTATCACCTGGGCTGGGTTCTCTACGCGTTTGCAGACAAAGCGCCTTCATGAGTCGACAGGGGGCATTGGTGACAGAAAACATCTTCCATTCAGGCAGTCAAAATCCTATCCAAGCAAAGACAGAAGAAGTTGCCGGCAGCCCGGGAAAGGGCTGCGACATCTCTTTTATCATAGTGAGCTGGAACGCAACGGAATACTTGTCCCGCTGCCTGGCCTCGCTGCGCAATGGTGTTGCGGATTTGCGAAGCGAAGTTATCGTGGTGGACAACGGCTCGACCGACGGCTCCTGGCAGATGGCGCGCAGTCACTATCCAGAGGTGCGACTCCTTCGCAACGCCCATAACGCGGGCTTTGCGGGCGCCAACAATCAGGGAATCGACGTTTCTAATGGAAGATACGTGTGCCTTATTAATTCGGACGTCGAAGTATTTCCCGATACCGCCAGGGTCCTTTTGGAATACATGGACGCGCATCCGGATGTTGGAATCCTCGGCCCGAAGGTGCTAAACAGCGATCTATCTTTGCAGCATAGTTGCCGCACGCTGCCCACACTCCGCGACTCTTTTTTCCGCGCGCTCAAACTCGATACGACCTTTCCGAATTCAGGTGTTTTCGGAAGACACCAGATGATGAACTGGGACTATTCCGATACACGCGAGGTCGGGAGCCTGAGCGGCTGTTTCTGGGTGATCCGCCGAAAAGCCCTGGAGGATGTGGGACAACTTGATACCCGCTTTTTTATTTACGGAGAGGACATGGACTTTTGCAGGCGCCTCCATGAAGTGGGCTGGAAAGTCATCTTCTATCCCGAGGCGCTTATAGTCCACCATGGCGGCGCCAGTTCGGGAAGCGATCCCGCGCGATTCTGGATCGAGATGCAGCGGGCAAACCTCCAGTATTGGTCAAAATACAACGGCAGGGCAAGCACTTTTGCTTATTATTCATGCCTTTTGCTCCATAATCTCGTTCGGGTTATAGCTTTTGGCGGGAAAAACCTGGTTGGGCGACACGGCCACGACGGCCCGCAGCAGAAGCTGGTAAGCAGCAGACGCGGACTGCTTTGGCTGTTGTCGCCGGAAACGGTCTTGTGGCTGACAGGGGGCCGATGTTGACATCGCTGCCTGCCGCCGCAGCCGGCCGTTATGTGCTGGTCAGCGCCTGCCGCAATGAGGCGGCGTACATCGAGGGGCTTATTGGCGCCGTTTCGGCGCAGACGCGCAAGCCATTGCGGTGGGTAATTGTCGACGACAATTCCACGGATGAGACTAGCGCGGTTGCCATGGCGAGAGGCAAGGAGCTTGAATTTTTTCAACTCGCCAGGATGTCGGACGATCGCCCGAGAAACTTTGCTTCCAAAGTCTTCGCTGAACAGCACGGTTACGAATTGGTACGTCACCTGGAATTCGAGTTCGTTGGGTTCCTCGACGCGGATATACTCCTGCCGGAAGACTACTACGAACAAGTCATTGACTCCTTCAAGGCGGAGCCCGATCTCGGACTGGCCGGAGGGGTGGTCCTGGACCGAGAAGAGGGACGCGTCGAAAACTCTCGAAAGGGCAGCGAAAACCACCACGTCGCGGGCGGAGTGCAACTGTTCCGACGCCGTTGTTTTGACCAGATAGGTGGGTATCGGCCTATAAAAGGGGGCTGCGAGGACACCGTGGCGGAAGTAATGTCCATAATGCATGGCTGGAAGGTACGGACTTTCCCCTCGATAAATGCGATACACCTGCGTCCCGACGGATTTGTCAGAAAAAACCCGTTTCAGGCCGGAATGGCCTGGGGGAGCAAATTCTATCGCATCGGCTATCATCCCGCTTACTACACAGGCCAATGCCTGCGGCGCATAGGTCGCCGCCCGATAATCGTGGGAAGCCTCTTTAGCCTTTTCGGCTTCATCATAGCCAGTCTCAAGGCAGAACCTCGCCCCGTTTCCAAAGATTTCGTTCGGTTTCTAAGGAAGATGCAGGCGCGCCGTATCACCGAGGCTCTAAATTCAGTACGACTTCTGCCCGAGGCGAAATGAGAGCTTCGTCACAGTCAATGAAGAAGCCATCGGGCTCGATGCCAAACCTTGCGGGGGGCAACCTTTTTATTTTGCCGCTTGCTTTCGGGTCTTTAACCAAATGAACTCTGTCAGCGCGTCCATATTGATCTTTCTAATAGCCGTCGTGTCGTTTGGGTCACGTCGATTGGCACTGCTCGCCATGGCTGCCGGTGTGCTATACCTTACGGAGTTCGATGCCATAAAAGTGGCCGGCTTCAATATGTTCGCGATAAGATTTCTCGAAGTGGCCGGTTTTATTCGCGTGATGGCGCGCCGCGAGTTCGGTTTTTCCAGACTCAATCGATTCGACCGCCTGTTTTTGCTCTTTTACAGTTATCTGACCATAATTTTTCTTCTTCGCTCCAATGAAGGCCAGGCCTTTCAGGCGGGCCTATTTATCGACGCCGTGTTTTGCTATTTCACCTTTCGCGGACTGGCCGGAGACATGGAAGATTTTGTCTGGTTCCTGCGAACCTTCGTCATCCTTCTTGTTCCTTATGTTGCTCTTCTTTTTGTAGAAATGTGGACAACTCGCAATCTTTTTTCAATCCTTGAAGGCGGCGCGGTAGAACACTTCTTGCGGGCAGGAAGGATCCGCTGCACCGGCAGCTTCAGGGAGTACAGCATCCTGGGTTCTCTCGGGGCAAGTTTTCTCCCGCTCTACATCGGCCTGGGCCGTTCCAGACCCGGTCGGTGGCATGCCATGGCAGGCGTCATCCTGTGTTTGGCGATTGCAGGCCTTTCCAACTCCGGGGGCCCCTTGGCCTTTGTCTGCATCGTAGTGCTGGGTTGGATGCTGTGGCCGCTCCGTGACAGGATGGGTCTAATACGCCGCCTCGGATTGGCGGGACTCGTCGCCCTTGCCATAGCGATGAAAGCGCCGGTATGGTACCTGCCTGTCCACTTCGCCTTTGGGGGCGACGCCTGGCACCGATCATACCTGATTGAGCTCGCGGTCCGGCATCTTGGCCAATGGTGGCTTTGGGGCATGCCGATCAGCATGACGAGCAACTGGTTTACCTATAGGGTCCAGGGAGTGGCAGACATCACGAACCAATTTCTCTTTTTCGGGCTGGCGGCCGGGTTGATGGCGATGATCCTGTTCGTCTGGATGCTTGCAAGGGCTTTCGCAGGACTGGGGGAGCAACTGGCCACGGTCCGCGCCCTGCCCTCGGAAAATCCTGCCGAGGCCGAATACCTCCTCTGGGGTCTTGGTGTCATGCTCGCGGGGCATGTCGCCAATTTTTTCTCCATAACCTATTTTGACCAATTCTACGTTATCTGGTTCATGCAACTCGCTTTCATTTCAACTCTCAGCCAGGAACACGGAAATGCCTACCTACCGGCTGTAGCTGCGCGATCCCTGCCCCTTAATTTCGGACACGATTCGGTTGCATACTCGAGCATCCAGCAGGAGACCTCCCGGCGATAGAGATAAAGCTTGATCACACCGCGCATGGACCAGCCGCCCGGTAGCCCGGCCGCAGGCATCGTCGTGTTGCACGCCCTCCTCCCGACACGGGTTTGCCAACGGACCCAACTCCACAAAATTAGCCCTCGGCGCACGCCTTCGGGTTTCACGACACAAACGTTTCGGCCGTTTTCCTACCAACTCCCCGGAGCCGTGGCCCGGCAACAGTAATTCTTCTCTTCAATTACATCGTCGTAAGACCAATTACACCCCCCTGGAACTTCCGCGCGACAGTGGGCGCCCGACGTCAAAGGGCTCGCAAGCTATTGAAGATTATGGCGCATATATTGCTTATCTCCTTACCGGTACACTTGAGAAATTGATTTTGCTTACACGAGGAGATTCCAATGAAATCCATGAGAAATATCGCCCTCCCCATACTTGCACTCGTTCTTTTATCCGCGCTCACTTGCGTCAATGCGCTTGCTGCGACCTACTACATCGACTATGCCAGTGGTTCCGACAGCAACAAGGGGACATTAGAGACGACGCCGTGGCAACACCAGCCGTACATGCAGGGCTGGACAGGCAACTATACGCATCAACCAGGCGATAGATTCATTTTCAAGGGCGGGGTTACCTGGCCCCACACCTGCTTTCAAATGACAATATCCACCGGAGGGTCCGCAACCGCTTCCGATTACTACGGGGTTGATAAATCCTGGTATTCGGGATCGTCCTGGAGTCGCCCCATATTTAGTGGTGATTCCGTAACATTAGCTTCCGGCCAGAACGCCAGCATAATCACCTTATACGAAACAACCTATGTAACAATTGACAATATTGAAATTACCGGCCTTCTGATTGACAGCAATACATTTGCAGTATCTTCTATATTGAATCAGAGCTCAAATTTTGTCACCATTCAGAATTGCTATATTCATCACTGGGATGCGTCCTCAAATGTGACACAAGACGATGCCAGAGGAGGTATAATAGGCAATTTTTGGAGTCCATTCACAAATGATCATTTTATAGTTGATTCGTGTATAATTACGAACGCCGACAATACAACGAAGATGAATGGCGTAGCGACAAGATGCGTAGGCACTGTAAAAAACACTACAATTCATGATGTTCCCACCGCCGATTTATTTGACAGCAACGTGCATGACTGCGTTTTTTACAATATCAACTATCCTGTTTCAGATTTCGATCCAGCCTATCACACCAATCTGGCGTATACATCTCCAGGAAATGGGACTTCATCTGTCTACAATAACATTTTCCATGACAGTCAGGCGGGCGCCCAACTCTATCTTGAACCATGTTATAATAATACTAACGGTACGATCTATGCTTTTAATAATGTGATGTACAACATCGGGGGCGGGGGCGGGGGCGATATTCTCGCGGACTCGGAGGGAGGAGGCGCCGGATGCGGGACTGTATACATCTTCGACAACACGCTGCAATCAACAGGCTCTTTGATCAGGTACCTGGTGCGCACGGCTGGATCGTCTTACATCGGCAAAATGGTGATCGCCAATAACCATTTGATCACCGACGGCAGCCCTTTCGTTGTAGGAAGCGGCGGCATTACACCGACGACGACCCAAAATCTGACCCAATCCAACGCAGGTGCAACTTCCCAGGGCTATCTGCCCGTCAACGGCTACGCGCCTGTTTCACCGTCGTCTGCAACGGTTGGCGCCGGAGCCAATCTAACTTCCGTAGGTCAGCAGAGCTTGGATTCCGATATCAGGAACAACCCTCGCCCCTCTGCGACAAGCTCGAAATGGGACATCGGCGCATATCAATTTCAGACTTCGGCCATCGTGCCGCCAGGGGGTCTTCGTCTCGTCCAGTAGGCAGGACTGCGGGGTGAGGACCTCTTGATGAGGTGCGGCATAGCCGCGAGAAAGCCGGCAAAGATTGCCGCTCGGTCTGCGGGGCTCCGTGCGCCATGTCCGCGCCCTGTCTCGACTTGGATTTACTGCTTAGGTATCGGAATATTGAGACATCAGTCAACGACTAAAGACATTGGCCTGAAAAGTCGCTGCTATATACCCACCGAGGGGCTACAGGTATGGGCCTGAGACTTCTGGGCAGGATTTCCGTGGGCGTCTATCGACTCGCGGTAAGAGCCCGATCTAAGCTATTTAGCCTGATGGCAGGCGGTGCATTCTCAAAATTCGGGAAAAAGAGCGTGATCGTCCTTCCGATCAGACTTCACGGAGAAGGTCGGATCGAAATCAACGACCGGGTATTCATAGGCGCCAACTGCTGGCTGCAGACACTGCCCGACGACCAAAACACCTCACCCGCCATTTCTATCGGAAGCCAAACCAGCATCGCAGGGTCGTGCGTTATTTCCGCCGTACGACAGGTTCGGATAGGAAAGAGCGTGCTGTTTGCAAGAAACGTTTACGTATCCGATCATAAGCACAAATACTCGGATCCGAATCTGCCGATAATCGCCCAGGGCGTTGACAAAGTTTTTCCTGTTGTCATAAAGGAGGGCGCCTGGATCGGCCAAAACGTCATCGTATGCCCTGGCGTGACCATAGGAAGGGGTGCGGTGATAGGAGCGAATTCCCTCGTTAATAAAGACATTCCGGACTACTGTCTTGCAGCGGGGTCGCCTGTTGCAATAATCAGAAAAATTAGTGAATCGCCAGACCGATAAGGCGGCCGTCAAAAACGTTCCACTTTCCATTCTCAAAAATCATAAGCCATTTCACGCGACGTTCAGGATTTGCGTGCAGTAGATTGCGCAGGCACAAGGTCTGAAAAGCATTTGACGAAAAACCGGCAAGATGGGTAGATTGGCGCGAGCAAAAGAGTCTACCCGGCAGATCAAACGATATGGTCGGGTTGGCGTTCGGGCCCAGGGTTTAATTGGCCCGCATACGCCTCACAATCACTTTTGGGTGACCATAAGGCGCATCGACGGCCTGGGCATCGAAACCGGAGCACGAAATGCCGAGTCGACCACTTTTTACTTTCGCCCTGTTCGCCTACAATCAGGAAGGCTTCATAAACGATGCGGTAAGGGGTGCGTTGAGCCAGACCTATTCCCCGCTCGAAATCATTCTGAGCGACGATTGCTCCACAGACGGGACATTCGCCGTCATGCAGGAGATGGCCTCCAATTATAAGGGCGCCCATCACATCGTTCTAAACCGTAATCCCCAAAATCTTGGTCCTGCCGGTCACCTCAATAAAATTATAAGGATGTCAACCGGCGAGTTGATAGTTTTCGCCGAAGGAGACGACACGTCCCTCCCGGAGAGAACAGCCGCTATCTACGGAGCCTGGGAGTCCTCCGGGCGACCGGCAATCTCAATTTATTCAGATTATCTGGTTATTGATAAATCTGGCGCCTTATGGAATTCAGAAAATCAGGCGAAGGGGGAATGCGGCCCTCCATTCCAGGTTGAGCGCGGGGATTTGCTGGAATTTCTTGCCACATGGAGACCAATGATCAATGGCTGCACTCATGCATGCTCCCGGCGTCTTCTCCAGCACTTCGGTGAACTCCCCCGCTGTTTGAAATATGCCGACATCGTTTTTGCCTTCCGCTCACTGGGGATTAATGGTCTTTTACATGTCAACCGGCCGCTCGTTAAATATCGCAGGCACGACAACAATTTTTCCTTTCACGCAGCCGATGATACACTCGATCAGAAGTCTTTCGCCGCATACGATGCCAAACGCATGGACTTGTTGCATGGGCTCGCCCTGTCTTATGAGACAATGATTCGCGACATGGGCGCGTTGGGAGAAATCGCCGGCCATGACCGGCAGTATTTGGCCAAATTAGAACTGGAGGCCCGCCGAGTACAGCTCCTTTATCTGCTCGAGCGGCAAATGATCTGCGAGCCATTCCCCCTGCGACTCCGCGCCATGTCTCGGATTTTGTCGCGAGGAGGTCCTCGATTCGCCGCAATACTGGCGCCGCAACTGCTTCCAAGGCGGCAGTATCATAAGCTGAGGGACTTCAAGCGGACCATTGTGAACCACCTCCGCAACAAAACCGGCATGAAATAAGAGGTTACAGATGATTAAGCCGTTTCCAAAACCTATATATGTGACGAGGCCCTTTCTTCCGCCGTTGGACCAGTTCTCGGCAGGGCTCGAAGAGATATGGAACAATCGCTGGCTCACCAACGACGGCCCAATCCTCAAACGCTTCACAGGCCAGCTTTGCAACGCCTTCGAAACCGATAACCTGTGCCTTTTCAATAACGGAACACTCGCGCTCCAGATAGCCCTGCAGGGGATGGAGATCTCGGGTGAGGTTATCACCACCCCTTTTACTTTTGTGGCCACTACGCATGCTTTGTTCTGGAACAAGATCAGGCCCGTCTTCGTAGATATAGAACCCGACTACTACACACTCGACCCGGAAAAGGTCGAGGCCGCGATCACCCCATGGACGACAGCCATTCTAGCGACCCATGTCTACGGCCACCCATGCAAACTAAACAAGCTCGCCGATATTGCTCGCCGGCACAATCTCAAACTCATCTACGACGCCGCTCACACCTTCGGAGTAACAGTGGACAACAAGTCCATTGCTCACTTCGGCGACCTCAGCATGTTCAGCTTCCACGCCACAAAGCTGTTTCACTCTCTTGAAGGAGGGATGGTGATCTTCAAGGACGCTGGACTAAAGAGCAGGTTCGACTACCTGAAGAATTTCGGTTTCAAAAATGAGGTCGAAGTGGTGATGCCGGGGACAAACGCAAAAATGAACGAGATGCAGGCGCTGATGGGCATCCAGGTCTTGGGATATCTCGATGAAATCATAGAGAAACGCTCCAGGATCGCCGCACTCTACCGCGACGGCCTGAAGGACGTTCCAGGCGTTCGCCTCGTGCCTCCCCTTGCTCACGAGATAAAATACAACTACGCATACATGCCTGCTGAGATCGACGAGCAGGAATTTGGTATGGATCGTGAGGCCTTGTATAAAAAATTAATTGAGTGGAATGTGTTTACTCGTCGTTACTTTTATCCGCTGGTGTGCGATTATGCTTGCTATAGGAGCGTTACGGTAAACGGCCCCCTGACAGTGGCCCGCAGGGTGGCTGACCGCATTCTGACGCTCCCGATCTACGACAGCCTTGATCTCTCGGATGTCGAGGCCATTTGCGAGATCATCAGGTCTATTCAGACCGCAAAGGCTGGGGCCCTTTCCGCTAATATGGCATCGACAGGGCAATGAACAGAAAAAAGGTATTCGTATTTCCCTGCGGTTCCGAGATCGGCCTGGAGATTTATCGTTCGCTTTGGTGCGCAAAAGAGGTCGATCTTTGGGGCGGGAGCAGCGTACCGGATCATGGGCGGTTTGTATACAGGCAACACATCCCCGATATACCGTTTGAAAGCGATGGCTCATTTCTCGACCATGTCAACAAGCTGATCCACGATCAAGGATTTGACTATATCATCCCTGCCCACGACAGTGTGGTGCTTAGACTTGCAGAGGCCCACCACCTGAGGAGCCTTGCCTGCCGAGCTTTGACCTCACCGCTTGAAACCTGCAGGATTGCACGCTCAAAAAAGCTCACCTTGGAACACTTTCAAGGAACGGTCCCAACGCCCAGACTGTACACGAGCCTTGCCGATGTGAGTTCATGGCCGGTGTTTCTAAAACCCGACGTCGGACAGGGATCGAAGGGAACGGTCCTGGCCAGTTCGCCGCAAGAAGCCCAGTATCACCTGTTAAGGGGCCAGGAACTTCTGATCTTGGAATATCTCCCGGGCAAAGAGTACACCGTGGACTGCTTTACAGATCGGAACGGGAAGCTTCTTTTCGCGGGAGGCAGGGAGCGGCGCCGGATCGCAAACGGGATCAGCGTAAATACGAGACCCGCCAAACTCAATGAGTTAAGAGAAGTAGCGGCAAAGATCAACGCGAAACTGCATTTTACGGGTATGTGGTTTTTCCAGGTGAAGGAGAACGCCGGTGGAGAGCTGGCCTTAATGGAAATTGCGCCTCGTCTCGCCGGTACGATGGGTATGTATCGCAATTTGGGAATAAATTTCTCCCTCATGAGCATATACGATGCTGAGGGCCTCGATCTTCACCCCCTGGTCAATGTCTTCGACATCGAAATGGATAGAGCGTTAGGTGGGAAATTCAAACTTGGCATCGATTATACTGACGTATATATGGATTTCGACGATTGCCTTATTTTAGACGAACAGATCAACACGCAGGCAATCTGCTTCCTTTTTCAGTGCCTTAACAAGGGTGTTCGGATTCATCTCATCACAAGGCATGCGCAAGACGTTGAAGAGACGCTCCGAAAATTCAGACTGGATAGAATGTTCGATTCGGTTGTTACTATTGCCGGGGGAGAAAAGAAGTCAGCGTACATTACCGGGGCCAAAGCGATCTTCATCGATGACTCATTTTCCGAACGTTTTGACGTAAGCACTAGCCTGGGCATTCCCGTTTTCGCACCCGATAGCATAGAATCGCTTCTGGACTAGTCAGGTGAGCAATTACGGCGCCCCTGCGGATATAAGTATTCACACTCCGGGTGCAGCGCTGCGCATGACGCATTATACGGTAAGATATGGATGTCTTCATTAGGCATATAGGGACTGCAGCGCCGTGGACGACAATTTAAAAGCCGACACAATCAACGCCCTCTCGTGGAGTTTTCTTGAGTCGGCTGTGACCGGAGTACTCCGATTCGTTATCGGCGTAATCCTGGCTCGCCTCCTGTTTCCGGAGCAGTTCGGCCTGATAGGGATGCTGCTTATTTTTATCGCCGTAGCCCAAGTCTTTGTACAGAGTGGCTTTGACGCAGCCCTGATCCAAAAAGTCGATGCTACGCCTGTCGACATCTGTTCGATATTCTACTTCAATATATTTGTGGGCATCTCTGCCTGGGGGGTTTTGTGCCTGGCAGCTCCGTGGATCGCAGCCTTTCTCAATCGACCTGTACTTAACCCACTGCTGAGGGTGCTGTCGTTAACCATCGTCATCGATTCGCTGGGGGCTATCCAAGGCACTCTCTTTAATAAAGAAATCAATTTTAAAGCCATAACGGAAGTGAGCCTCATTGCCGGGTTGCTGTCCGGCATCGTCGGGATCACCCTTGCCGTTAAAGGTTTTGGTGTTTGGAGTCTGGTCGCCCAACAGGTCTCGCTATCTCTTTTCCAGGCCATCGCCCTGTGGGTGCTCAGCCCTTGGCGGCCCGATTTGATTTTCAGCTTTCAATCCTTGCGCCAAATGTTCGGATTCGGCTCACGGTTGCTATTTTCGGGGATACTCCACCAAATATTCGAGAATATCTACTTTTTGGTGATCGGCAAGTTGTTTTCCGCAGGGGATCTGGGTCTCTTCACCCGAGCAAAAACAATGCAGGACCTGCCCTCACAGACCATGTCGACTGTGGTTGGCAGGGTCACGTTCCCAGTTTTCTCCCAGAACCAGAGCGACCCTGCTCGGTTGAAAAGGGGCCTCAAGAAAGCCGTAAAAGCTCTCGTCCTGATTAATTTCCCTTTGATGGTTGGCCTCTCCGCCACCGCTAAGCCCCTGGTCATTGTGCTTTTAGGTCAAAAATGGGCCGGGTGCATACCTTTCTTGCAGCTATTATGCGCTGTAGGCTTGCTATACCCCCTGCAGGTCATGAACCTGAATATACTTACCTCAGTGGGCAGGTCGGATTTGTTCCTGCGCCTGGAGATCGTCAAGAAGGCGCTGACTGTCCTGAATCTCCTAATAGCCTGGCGCTGGGGCATACTCGGCATCATCTACGGTATGGTCGCCATGTCGATCATATCCTTCTATTTGAATAGCTACTATACTCGGAGGTTGATCGATTACTCGCCGGGAGAGCAGCTAAAAGACCTGCTTCCCTACCTGAGTATCGCCGCGCTCATGGGCGTAGCGGTTTTCTGCATTGGGTTGTTCCGATTCCACAACCTACTAATGTTACTATTAATTCAGATTCTCACCGGAGCGGTTGTCTATCTAGGCCTCTGCCGGATATTTCGACTGGCCGCATTTGTCGAAGTCCGCAGGGAATTGTGCGACCGAATCCCCTTCTTGAGGACAGGCTCTACCGCTTAGCCCTGCTGCCTTATGGCATCCGGTCGAGACGCAGGTGGCGATGTCAGAGGGTATGACGCCGATACTTCATCCTATTTAGACCTCATAGCGTTTTCGGCGAAAATAAAATATCGGAGATCGAAATTTTTATGAACCAGGCGATGCCAGCCCTGTGACCATTTTCGGGGACGGCGGAAAGACCTGTGTCATCAGATACATAAAGGACATTGCGCTCATTATCGCCAGATCCGGCTCTTCGCGGTGAATAAATATCCCGGCTCGATATCACCTCCGAGACCGCTGCGGCCTTGCGGTTAATTCTCTTTTTCCTGTCCTGTTAAAGGATACCAATCATGCAAGAAAATAAAAGCCATGCTCGTCTTCTTGCTTTTCCCTCGGATTCACAGATCGAGACCTTTGCCAACAGCCGGCGCAGGCGATTCGCCTACTATTTCGCATCCCTTTTTGTCGGCATTTGTCTATTCGCAGTACCTCTTAAAGCCCTCCTGGCGATGTCCATAAGCTCCGAGCTCTACGACTACATCCCCCTGATGTTCGCATTATGCGGCTACCTGCTGATAAAGGAGCGAAAAGAGGTCTTCGAAAACCCCGACTGGTCTTTTGGCTACGGCCTCCCGGTCCTGGTTTTGAGCCTTGCGGCCGCAGCGGCGGGTCTAAATTATAGGGATGTCCTAAAGCCCGAAGATTACCTGTGCGTCATGTCTTTTTCCTTCTGGCTCTACCTCATGGGGACATTCCTGCTGTTTTTTGGCCCGGCAGCTTTCGCCAAGGCTATTTTCCCGCTGTTTATGCTCCTTTTTACAGTCCCGCTTCCGGCCTGGCTTCTGGATAATGCCGTGGAACTTTTGCGGGAAGGATCGTATTTTTCGGCCGGATGGATTTTCCACACCCTGGGGATGGTCCCGCTCGAACATGGATTTTCGTTCACGTTTCCGGAAATTTCCATAGAAGTCGCCAAAGAGTGCAGCGGCATTCACTCCTGCACGGCTCTCGTCATCATGGCCCTTCTTTGCGGCCGCTATTTTTTGCGCTCCGGGGTAAACAAGTTTCTGCTCGCTATTTGCGCAGCCCTTATCGCAACGTTTAAAAACGGGGTAAGAATCGCCGCCCTCACCCTGGCGGCCATCTACATCGACCCCAATATCCTGGAGACCGCCTGGCACAGGAACGGGGGCATAATCATTTTCGGCCTGGGTGTTGGCTGGCTCGCCCTCGTTTTGCTCGCGATGAGAAAGGTCGAAAAAAGAAAGCTACACCAGCCGGCAAGTGTAGCCTCGAAATGATTCATCTCGTAAAAGATTTAGCGTACAAGCTGCGACGCGGCGCCTAAGCGGACCGCTATTCGCCTTTACCCTTCGATTTTCGGACCTTCGACTTTTGCCTTTCGACTTCGCCACCCCCCCCATCCTCTGCCTTGCGGCCTCAGTCCTTTGCGCCGTGACGGGTTCGCTCGCGCTCGCGCGAGACATCCGCTCGCCCGCCTACAGAGCGTTTGCCCTGGGGATGGCGGTATTTATGGCCGAAACGCTCCTCTCCTTTTTTAGCCGTAACGCGGTTCTCTCTGAGCGGGCCGTTATGTGGTCCAGGTGGCAAATGGCCGCCGAGGCGCTTATTCCCGGCGCCTGGCTACTGTTTAGCCTGGGCTATGCGCGCGACAATTTCGACGAATTCAGCCGCAAGTGGAAGTGGGTGATCGTTTTCGCTTTTGTCGCCCCGATAGGGCTTGTCTCTTCGGGCTGGACTCATTTGCTCGGAGGAGGCGCAATACCGGCCGGAAGCGGAGGCTGGATCATCCCCCTTGGCCGGTCGGGCTACGGCCTCCAGGTCACTTTGCTGATAGGTTCGGTCCTGGTGCTGGCAAACCTTGAAAAAACGCTTAGGACCTCATCGGGGGCCATCAGGGTCCAGATCGAGCTTTCCATACTCGGAACCGCCGCTCTTTTTGCCGAAAGGATCTACTCGTCGGTAGAGATCCTGCTCTTTTCGGCCCTGAGAACCGATGCTTTCACCTTAAACGCCGTGATTCTCACCGGCGCCAACGCGCTGCTCATAGTTTCGGCTCTGCGAAACCGGCTCCGCGAAGTAAAACTCACTGTTTCGCAGGACGTCTTGCACGGCTCGCTAACGATCCTGGTGATCGGCCTCTATCTGCTCGCGGTCGGCCTGTTTGCCAAATTGGCGGTGCAATTTAAAATCGGCAGGGCTTTGTTTGAAAACGGCCTCATTATTATTGCGGCCATTTCGGGAGCTATCCTTCTTCTTTTCTCGGTCAAGATCCGCCACAGAATCCGCCGCTTCATTCATGTGCATCTTCGAAGACCTGCCTACGACTACAGGAAGATATGGACCGATTTTACCCGGAAAACCTCATCGGCAATCGATCTCGATCGCGTTTGCGCGGCGATTGTCAATACGGTATCCGAAACATTCGCCGCCTCCGTTGTCACTATCTGGCTTTTTACCGAGGGCTTTGACCGGCCCGCCATGGCAGCCTCCACGGGGTCCCAGCCTAAAGATGCCGATAAATTTCACGAACCCGCAGCCTCTTTATTGCGGTTTGCGCGCGACCGGCGCGGCCCAATCGAAATCGGTTGCGCAGACGTTGGCGAAATACCCGGGGTTTCCCGGCAATATCTTGAAAGGGCCAAGATCGATTGCTGTGTCCCCCTGGGGACAGGCAGCGCATTCATCGGAATGCTGACCTTGAACAGCCCGACCGATTCGCAGTTTTGCGCCGAGGACCTCGATCTTTTGCAGACTTTCGCCGACCAGGCCGCAGGCCTCATAATCAATCGCAAGCTTTTCGAAAACCTCGGGCAAGCGAGGGAGCTCGAAGCTGTCCAGGCCGTTTCAGCCTTTTTCGCCCATGACCTAAAAAACGTGGCCTCAACTCTTGCGCTTACCCTCGATAACCTTCCCGCCCATTATTCGGACCCGGAGTTTCGCGCCGACACGCTTACAATCATGTCCAAAAGCCTCGAAAAAATCCGCAATATGTGCAGCCGCCTTTCGCCGCTCGACAATAAGTTCGAGTTGGAGTTAAGCGAATGCGACGTAAACGAGCTTGTTTTCAGCACGGTATCGGGCCTTAACTTCGGCTGCCCGCTCGTCTGCGACCCGGGTCCCCTCCCAAAGGCGCGACTAGACCCGGAGCAAATCCGCAAAGTGTTGCTAAACCTTGTTCTAAATGGTTGCCAATCGTCTGCCGGAGGCTCTGAAATCCGAATCTCCACCGGCCGGGAAGGCGAATTCGTGCGTTTATCGGTAACCGATCGGGGCTGCGGGATGTCGCGGGATTTCATGAGAAAAAACCTTTTCCGTCCCTTTAAAACCACGAAGAAAAATGGGTCGGGGATAGGGCTCTACCAGAGCAAAATGATCGTCGAAGCCCACGGAGGCCGAATCGAAGTCAGGAGCTGTGAAGGTCGGGGCAGCACTTTTTCGGTCCTTTTGCCCCTGGCGGGGCCGAGTTGATTGATCCACTTTCCTCGGAGCAGTCAACTCTTGGAATCATGCCGGGACCAATTCCCGAAAAAAACGATTATCAAAAGGGGAGTGAGGTAATTCTCACTCCCCTTTTGATATGGAGAAGGCAGAAAAGGGGTCGGAAGGGGACACAGCTCCCCGTTTGACCCCTTTTCACAATCGATAGGGCGCTTTACGCCACGGCCGCACAGAAGTTTGCCGCGTGAAGGCGGGAAGAACTCGGCGCGCGCGCGCCCCGATTAGACCGAGTTGCGTATACCAATTACCTTGTCGGGTTTCGCTTCGCTCAACCCAACCTACAAAGGCAGCTTGCCCCCTGGCTCTTTAGGGGCACGCGGTTGGCTGGAGTTACTCCCCGACACCCGGGGCAGGCTCGCCATTTGTGAATCGGTCTCCGTTATTCCCGGAGTGAAAAAGAGCTTTCGGCTGTTCATCCGATGGTCGACCAGATAGAGCATGGTGGCCTTTTCTTTTAGCCGTTCCTCCAGTTCCCCCAGCCTGTTTCTGTCCAGGCCGCGCACCCGGATGTGCACCCGACGGCGCCCCTTGGGGGCCCGAATATGCACCGTCACGATGCTCACCAGCCTTCCGCCAAAGGAGCGCATAAGGTCGGTTAGGACCATGATCGACCCCGGAACGTCTTCGATGATAAAGCCGCAGGCAATCCCTCCGTGCCACAAACCGGTCACCGCCACCAGCACGCGATTTAAATCGGTTTGCGTGAGCACGCCTACGATGCGGTTTTGTCCATCGACTACGACCAGCCCCGAGACTCGGTCGGAAAGCATCGCCTCGGCGGCCTCCCCCACCGTGAAATCCACGGGGATGGTGACCGGGGCGCAAGCCATGATGTCTTCGACCGTTATCTTCTGAAAAACGTTGGGTTCCAAAGAGGCGCCCGCCGCGTTTCGAAACGGCCTAAGGTCCGTATCGGCTACGAATCCGACAAGTTTTTCGTCCTTTACAACCGGAAGCATGCCGATGTCATTTCGGGTCTGAAGCTCGATCGCCTCAATGACCGAAATACCCGGTTTAACGGTGATTACGGTTTGCTCATCCGGTCAGCGACCAACATGTAACCGCTCCTTGTCTTGCAGGAAGGAAAACCGCCCGTCCTACTTCTCGGCTTTATCGCCCTCAGCCTCTGCTTTTATCTGCTGGAATCTTTCGGTTTCGCTAAAAAGCATGGCCTCCGCGTTTTTTGCGTCTTCATCGGTCAAATGGATTCTCCCGCAGGCGGGGCAGTGGAGTTCACGGCTCTCTATGCGAAATCTTTCAACCAGCTGGTCCACGGTCATATGCGGAACTTTCCCACAGGCCGTATCGACGGCCTCAACTTTTACGCCTTTCTTTTTTACATCCCTGCCGGCACTCATAATTGGCCTCCTACAAAGCAATATCTGGCTAATCGCGGTTATCGGGCCAATTGCCTACCACCCTGCCCTTGGAATCCCTGATTACCATCGAGATAGACGTCCCGCCATCCAGGCGGTGTGTAGCGCAAGACATTCAGGGGTCGTAGGCGCGAACCGCCATCTCAATCTTATTGAGACACCCTTGGTCCACGACGCCGTTTTTTATAAGCATCCGGGCAGCCTGGTTCACGCTCATGTTAATGGGCCCCAGGTTATGGGTGGTGCCAACGATTAAGTTCGCGCTCTTTATCAGGCCGTTTTCATCGGTTGTGTAGTCGTGAATGAGAGTTCCGCGCGGGGCCTCGACGCAGCCAACCCCTCTTCCGGCCCGCGGCTCGACTTTGGCCCGAACATCGGGGTTGGTGATTTCCGGGTCTTCCAGGAGCTCGATTGCATGCTCGCAGGCATAGACCTCTTCTATGAGCCTTGCCCAGTGATGGAGCAAAGTAAACTGGGCTGGCCTTCCGAACTTTTCGCGAAATTCTTCGAGCTCGGCCTGCGCCTTCGGGGTAGCCATCTTATCGGCCACGTTGATCCGCGCCAGGGTGTTTGCCCGGTAGATCCCCTTCGGATTTTCCAAATCGAGCGAAAACCCCTCGTTCCAGGCGCGCGCGTAGGGCATTTTCCCCATGGAGTAGGGTTCGACGTGCTCGGCTATGTGGTCGCGGTAATCCTGGGCGTCAAAATCGGTATAGGCGCCGTCGGGCTTCATCAAACGCAGTTTTCCGTCGTAGAAGTTAACCGCGCCCTCCGGGTCCACCGTGCCGATAAATCCCGTTTTTATCACCCCGAGTTCGGTTACCTCGTGTAGATATTTCGGAAACACTTCCTTTTTGGCAAAATCCATGGTGAAGAGGGCAAAATCGAGCACCTCCTGCATTTTGGAAAGAATTTCTCGCCTTTCCTCCTCGGTCATAGCTTTCGAAAAACCGCCCGGAACACCTGCCACGGGATGGATCGCCTTGCCGGCAAATTTTTCCAGAATCATCTTGGCGGCGTAGCGCATTTTCACAACGCGCCGGGCCAACTCGGGCGCAGCCTTAACGATTCCCATGACGTTTCGTACCGAGTAATCGGCATCCGGGCCCATGACAAAATCGGGAGCCGCCAGGAAAAAGAAATGCAGCACCTTGTCTTCGGCATGGGCGACGGTTTGCATCAACTCCCGGAGCAATCTGCCGGAACGCGTCGGCGTCACCCCAAAGCAGCGGTCCACCGCCTTATTTGAGGCCAGATGATGCTGCCACGGACATATTCCGCAGATGCGGGTAACGATTCGAGGCAGCTCTTCGGCAGGTTTTCCCTCAACAAATTTTTCAAACCCGCGAAGCGCCATGACATGGACTTTGCTCTCCGATACATTTCCCTGGTCGTCTAACTCAATGGTTATCGAGGCGTGGCCCTCGATTCGCGTTATTGGCTGAATGTTTATTACCTGTCCCATGGTGTAGGCCTCCTAGCCTTTTCGAGAAGGTCGGAGCAGGCCGTGTGCTCCGGAAAATCGCAGAAAGGATACGGACTCGGGAAGAGTCGATATGTCGATCCCGTTTGAAGCCAGCGCGTTTAGCATGTCAAAGCGCTGGTTCCCGTTTTCTTTTACCGGTCCATAGCAGCCCCTGCACGGAACCCGTGCGACAAGGCACCGGGGGGTGAGCCCCTCTCCGCCGCATCCACCTCTTGTGACCGCCCCCATGCAAAGAATCCCCTGCTCCATGAGGCAGCGCATTTTACCCAGCGGCTCACCCGGGGCGCCGTACCGGGGGGGTTGCAAAAACCGGCGAAGCTGCCCCACCTTGCCTTTTCCTTCCCGAACGGTCGGGCAGGTGTCGCAGACGCTTTTTGCGGGCAGATCGAGGGGGGTTCCATCCAGGAGCGCGATAAGCGCTGCAAACACCTGGTCGGGATTGGGCGGACATCCCGGCAGATAGATATCGACTTTTACGTTCTCATCGAGCGCCGTGCAGCACTGCTCAAGATTTGGCAATCCGTCGGAGGGGACCTTTTCGGGCTTATCGGTTGTCTCCGTCGAGTAATATCTATCCAGTATTTCATCATTTCGGTAGGAATTGGCAAGAGCTGGAATACCGCCATGAGTCGCGCAGGCGCCAAGGGCGATTAGCACCTGGCATTTTTTGCGCATCTCGGTTAGCACTTCCAGGTGCTCCTCGTTTCTTACCCCGCCGGATACCAGTCCCACCACCGCCTCGGGTATCTGGAGATGATTTCCGCCCCCGAGCTGCCCGAAGTATTTGTGGTCCATAAGGACCGGGCCATGAACGAATTCGATGAGACCCAGCACATCGAGGAGCCGCTCGCCCATATCCACCAGGGATATTTCACAGCCGGAACAGGAATTTAGCCATTCCTGAGCAACTTTTACCGCCATCTCGCCCTCCTTATAAAGCAGCAGCGGCCGGGGAAACGGCGCGGTTAAAGGGTGAAGGCCCAAGGGCGCGAATATGTTCGGTCATCTCGGTCACAGCCGCTACAAACCTGTCGGCTTCCGCCGAGGAACACCACACGATCTCAAACCTCTCAGCTTCGAGTCCAAGAGCTTCCACCATCAGTTTTATAACGTCCGAACGGGCCAAGGCCTTGTAATTACCATCCTGGTAATGGCATTCTCCAAGGTGTCAACCCATTACCATCACACCGTCGGCGCCCTTTTCAAAGGCCTGCGCCACAACTTTTGGGTGCACCATCCCCGAACACATCACCCGCACGAGCCGCACGTTGTGCGGGTACTGCATGCGGGAGACCCCGGCAAGATCGGCCGCTGCGTAACTGCACCAGTTACAGGTAAAACCGATTATTTTGGGTTCAAATGACATTATATTTATTCCTCTCCTGGATCTAATTTTTCGTACGGGATTAGATGAGGATTAAATGGCCAGGGCCGCATCGACCTGGGCCGCGATCTGCTCGAGCGAAAAACCGGCGACAAAGACGCCGTCCTTGGGGCAGGTCGCCTGGCACAAACCGCACCCCTTGCACCGGGCAAGATTTATTTCCACCCGCAGGCCCGCCTTCGCCCCGGCCACCTCTGCAGCAACCAGAGATATTGCGTTGTAGGGGCAGACGTCGAGGCACATCGCGCACCCATCGCAGTTGGCGCTTACAACCGTTGCCTTGGTGGGCTCAAGATCTATGCTGCTGTTGGCAAGCACACTTACCGCCCGTCCGGCTGCGGCCTTGGCCTGGGCAATCGATTCGTCCACGGGCTTGGGACAGTGAGCCAGGCCCGCCATGAAAATTCCATCGGCTGCGAAATCAACCGGCCGAAGCTTCGCGTGGGCTTCCTGGAAAAAGCCGTCGGAATCGATCGGGAGCCGGTAGATGTCGGCCAGCTCAGCCGTTGCCGCATTGGCAACGACAGCCGTCGCCAACACCACGATATCGGCTACGATCCGAAGGGGCTCGTGCAACACGTGGTCAAAGACCTCCACTTCGAGCCGGCGAGGTTCGAGGGATTTGACCCGGGGCTTGAGATGGGATTCATAATGGATGAAGACCACCCCCTTTTCCCTCGCCTTTCGGTAGAGCTCCTCCCGCTGGCCGTACGTTCTCATATCGCGATAGAGGATAAACACTTCGCCGTCGGGGTTTTCTTCCTTAAGCTGGAGGGCGGCCTGCACCGAATGGGTGCAGCACACCCGGGAGCAGTACATCCGCTCCTCGCATCTGGAGCCGACGCACTGGATGAAGACGTAATTTTTGGCCTCTTTCATGCGGCGGTCGCCCGCCATGTGGAGCTTGTCGAATTCGATGGCGGTAAAGACCCGGCTGGACGTCCCGAAAAGATATTCGCCCTCGGGCACATAGCCCTGCGCGCCCGTAGCGAGGATGGTGACGCCGTGGTCTATGGTTGTTGAAGTTTTGCCGCTTAGAATCGTGGACTTGAAATTTCCGACAAAACCTTCGGCCGAAGCAACGGTCGAATCCAGGTGGAGGGCGATAAGGGGGTTGCTTCGCACCCGGGCGTCGAGTTCCTGGAGGGCCGGCTCGATCCGTTCGCCCTTCCAGGTGCGAAAGAGGTGGCGAGCCTGGCCGCCAACCACGCTGCTTTTCTCCACAAGCGTTACGGGGAAGCCGTGATCTGCCAGCGCAAGGGCCGAGACCATCCCCGAGAGCCCGGCGCCAACCACGAGGGCCGCCTGGCTAACGGGAACCGAAATCGCTGGAAGCGCTGAGAGAAGCCCCACCTTGGCAACGGACATCCTTACGAGATCCATCGCCTTTTCGGTCGCCCTTTCGGGTTCTGCCGCATGGACCCACGAGTCCTGGTTGCGGATATTGGCCATATCGAAAAGATAGGGGTTTAGTCCCGCCGCCTTCAAAGTCTCCCGGAAAAGCGGCTCATGGGTCCTTGGCGTACACGCGGCCACAACGACCCGGTTTAGACCCTTTTCCTTTATGGTGTTTTTGATGCTATCCTGGGTGTCCTGCGAGCAACTGAAAAGATTTCGCGCGACATGGGCAACGCCTGGTAGCGTTTGCGCATACCGGGCGACCCGCTCCACATCCACTACCCCGGCGATATTGGCGCCGCAGTGGCAGATGAAGACCCCGATGCGTACCGGCTGGTCGCATACCTCGATTTCCGGTGGAAATTCCCTCTTTTGAGTGAGGCTGTTACGAGCCCCGGCCAACAAGCGGGTCGCATCGGCTGCTGCTGCCGAGGCCTCCATCACCGTCTGGGGAATGTCTTTGGGGCCCGAAAAGGCGCCGCAGGAAAAAACCCCGGGCCGGGAAGTCCCGACGGGGTCAAAGGAGGAGGACTCGACGAAGCGATTCTCGTTTAGCTCAACGCCTGCGTGGTATGCGAGCTCGAGTGCCGAGGCGGGCGTGCAAAGCCCCACCGAAAGGACCACCATGTCGTATCGGGCCTCAATCTGCCGGCCCTTCTCGTCAATGTAGCGAAAATAGATGTCGCTTGTATCCCTTACCGGCTCAAGAGAGTGGACGCGGCAGCGTTGGAACCCGATCCCGAGATCTTTTGCCCGCTCGTAGTAGCGTTCGAACTCCTTGCCGTAGGTCCTCATGTCCATATAGAAGATCGTCGCCTCAAGGTCTTTTACATGGTCTTTTGCGATCATCGCCTGCTTTATGGCGTACGTGCAGCAAACCGAGGAGCAGTATCCGTTTTGCGATTTATTGAGGTCCCGGGATCCCACGCACTGAATGAATGCGATCCTTTTTACCTCTTTTTTGTCCGAAGGGCGTACGAGGTGGCCATCGGTTGGCCCCGAGGCGGACAGATACCTTTCGAGCTCCATCGAAGTGATAACGTTTTTGAATGTGCCATAGCCCCAGGTGCGGATACCGCTCGGATCAAAGGTCGAAAATCCCGGGCTTAAAACGATGGCCCCAACGTGTAAGCTCATCGTTTGGGGCTTATCCTCGAAATTTATCGCGCCCGCCGGACAGAACTTTTCACAGGCGCGGCATTTCCCGCTTTTAAAGTAGATGCAGTTGTCGCGATCTATTGCGTACTTCTGGGGGACCGCCTGCGCATACGGGATGTAGATGGCCTTTCGCTGCGAGATCTTCTCGTTATATTCGTCATCTACCTTCTTGGGGCATTTCTCGGCGCACACGCCGCAGGCGATGCACTTTTCGGTATCCACAAACCGCGGACGCCGGGTCACTTCCACGGTAAAGTCTCCCGGCCCGCCTTTTACGTCGGTTACCTCGGCAAGAGTGATCAGCTCAATATTTAAGTGCCGGCCGACCTCGACCAGCTTGGGCGAAATAATTCACATCGCGCAGTCATTGGTTGGGAATGTCTTATCGAGCTGGGCCATTTTGCCGCCAATGGCCGGACGCCGTTCCAGCAAATACACGTAGAACCCGGAGTTGGCGGCGTCGAGTGCTGCCTGCATCCCGGCTATTCCCCCGCCGGCAATCAAAACCGAGCCTTTACCCTGTTCGCTCATTTTCCACTCCATTTCGGCTACTCCCGCTCTTCCTTGCCCGAATCGAGGATAAGGGCATCGGAGACCAGTTCCCAGATATATTTGACGTCGATATCGAGCTTATATTCCTTGCGAAGGCTCTTTAGGATCTGGTCGCGGCAGTTGTGGCACGAGGTTACGACCAGCTCGGCCCCGGTGGAACGTATCTGCCGTTCCTTAAACCGCCCGTAGAACACCCGCTCTTCCTGGAAAGGCAGCGCCCATGCGCCCCCGCCGCCCCCGCAGCAGTAGTTTCCTTCCCTGTTGGGATACATTTCGACAAAATTATCGCAGCAGTGGCCGAGGATCTCTCGGGGTTCCTCGAAATAGCCCCGACCGAAGGTCTTAAGCGACTTTCTGCCGTAGTTGCACGGATCGTGATAGGTGGCGAGCTTGGGGTGGACGGATTTATCGATTTTTATTCGACCGCTGCGGATGTAGTCGAGCAAAAGATCGAACACCGTAACGATTTCAAAGCGCCTAGCCTCGTCGGCGTACCATTTTTCCAACCCGAACCGGGTTGCATAGTAGGCATGGCCTCATTCGGGCAAGAGGAGTTTTTTGCAGTCGAGCCGCAACATGTTGTCGACTATGCGGCCGACCATGATGCGCATCGCATCGTCGTCTCCGGTGAAAAGGCCCCAGTTTACCCCCTCCCAGTTCTCCGAGGAAATGGTCCAGGACTCGCCGGCGGCATGAAAGATCTTCCACCAAAATTTCATGTCGTCGGGCTCGCCAAAGGGTTCCTTGGAATTTACGGTCACCAGAAGGCCCGCCCCCTCGACATCGATCGGGGTAACAAAGCCCGGACAGCATTCCTCGGCGAGCTCTTCTCCCACCTCTTCGAGGAGCCCCACGAAATCGGCCCGGGGTATGCCGAGGTTATTGCCCCGTCGAAGAGCCATCACCACGCCCTTGTGAAGAGGCCCCGGGACCTTGTCGCGCTCCCGAAGAGAGCGGATCCGGCGAAAGAGCTTCACCAGCTCCAGATTCATGGGGCACGCTTCTTCGCATTTTCCGCACATCGTGCACTTCCACGGCCAGTTTGAGGCGACCACCTCGCTCGTTCGCCCCAAGACAACCATGCGGACGATTTTTCGGGGATCGAGGCCGTCTACCCCGGAAATGGGACAGGCGCTGGCACAGCTCCCACAGGTAAGGCACAGGTCGGCCCACCCCGGGTCGGCCCGCAAAACGCTTTGCCGGTCGCCAACCGTTCTCGCTTCCCCAAAAGATGACTGCGGCATGATTTTTTCCTCCCTTCCTGCCCAATAGGACTCTTTTGACACCAACCGGGAAACCACGTTTTCGGGAATCCCTTGAAGAGCGCAGAATCTGCGGAACTCCTTTTCTTCGACGAAATATTTTTTGGCAACAGTGGCCGAGGCGGCAAGCGCGCCGCTCTTAATCCAGTTTCTGACGGTGTTTCGGTGCACGCCAAAAATATCGGCAATCTCTCCGACTCGTATTTCGATCACTTTGCGACGCTCCGCGGTGTTTGGGTTTGTGCAAACGATGCCAATTGTGCGAACGGCCCGATTTTACGTTTTGCATCGCGCTTGTCAAGGAACATTTGGCACAACGGGCGCAAAAGCACCACACATTTTTTCTCGCGGCGAAAAATTTTCTCCCGTCAAGACGCGAAGACATTAAGAAGTTAAGACGCGCAGAAACCTTTTCATGGTTTCCGGGTGTCCCGGCGGGAACAGGCGAAACTGCTTCGAAAAGAGGCGCAAAGACGAGCTGAGAGGAAAGACTGCGGTGGATTCAGGTGTACATGGAGGCGACAACTATCGGGGCTTTGACCAAAGGCAATCCCAAACAGTCGATTTAGCGGAGAGATTAAGTTAGAAAAGAGCACCCACGGGCCGCGAAAGCGGACCCCTTGCCCCAAAGACCCTAACGGATATATAATCACCCGCCGGCAGGGAGCGAAATAATTCTTAAGAATCTGCGAGATTTCCTTATGACAAGTGACATGTTCGAAAAAGAGGTCCTGATCTTTGGATGCGGCAACACGCTGCTCGGAGACGATGGGTTTGGCCCGGCGGTTATAGAATATCTCGAAAAAAACTTCCGTTTGCCCCCCTCGGTCATGGCGCTGGATGCGGGAACGGGAATACGGGGTATTCTTTTCGATCTGATGCTGATTGAGACCAGGCCGCGAGAGCTCATAGTAATCGATGCCGTCGAATACCCCGGCCGTACCCCCGGGGAGCTCTTCGAGATTCCGGTAGAAGGGATCCCGGACGCCAAGGCCGGCGATTTTTCGATGCACCAGTTTCCAACGGTCAATATGCTTTTGGAATTACAAGACCATGCGGACATCCATGTGCAAATCCTCGTGGTGCAGATCGAATCGATACCCGGGGAAGTAAGGCCGGGGCTTTCCGGGCCGGTGGCTCAAGCCGTCCCCCGCGCCTGCGCCTATCTTATGGAGAAGATAGAAAACATCCTGGCCGTTTAGCTCCGCTAAGGCGCCCCCCCCCAGAAAACTCTGTTGACTCGTTTACTGAGTTTTACTATAGTTTTTAGCCGTTATATGCGGTGATGGAGTCCACCCGAACCGCCGCCTGCCGGCTGATGACTCCTACCTTGGCGACACTTTATACTAGTTGGGACCTGGTAGGGCGTTTTCGGATCGCGTAAGCCCCAAAGCTCTTGCCGGGTAAAAGCCCGGGAGAGCTTTTTTGTCGCCCTCCAAAAAGCACTTACCCGGTTTGACCGATAATCGGCATCATTTGCCGCCTTCCCTTTAGCGGCAAGGTTTTGGAGACTGCGAAGGATCGCATGCTTAATGTATTGCTTGTCCTGGTTGGCGGAGGCCTGGGCGCTCTTTCCCGTTACGGAGTTTCGCTTCTTGCCGTCAAGCTCCTGGGAACGAGATTTCCTTTCGGCACCCTTATCGTTAACCTTTCCGGCTGTTTTTTGATCGGACTATCTTTTGCTCTGGCCGAACGGGGTCTAAATATCATGAACCCGTTGATTCGGCTCTTTTTCATTACGGGTTTTCTAGGAGGTCTTACTACCTTTTCGAGCTACGCCATGGAAACGGCGAACACGATTCGAGTCGGCGCCTATCTGGTAGCGGCTGGAAATTTTTTATCCAATAATGTTATCGGTGGCGTCCTTGTCTTTATCGGGCTG
This sequence comes from Syntrophobacteraceae bacterium, assembly GCA_031292215.1. Classification (GTDB taxonomy): domain Bacteria; phylum Desulfobacterota; class Syntrophobacteria; order Syntrophobacterales; family Syntrophobacteraceae; genus SbD1. The sequence continues at coordinate 41,917 of JARLHO010000117.1, forward strand.
TGGGTTGGCAAGATTTTATAAGAGAAAAAAATTATGCTTCGATATAAAGTGATCGAGATATTTACGAGCGAAGGGGAGCGCTGGAAAGGTAGACCTCTTTATAGCGCGGTGGTCGAGCACGTAAGAGATCTCAGGATCCCGGCAAGGTGCATCGTCACAAAAGGGATAGAAGGCTGCTACGAAAACGGTGAAATCGCAACGGAAAGGCTTGAAGTTCTTTCGTACCACTTCCCCGTTCGCATTGCGATCATAGCTCCTGCCGTGGATATCGACTCCATTGTCGCAAGCCTGGGCGAAATGGTGAGCGACGGGATTATAGCCGTTCGCGACATGGAGGTAGTAGCGCACAAGACCACAGGACTCCCCATGCCACGAAACACCAGGGTACGGGAAGTCATGACCCCCGATCCCCGGTGGGTAAGAACCGATACCGCCCTAAGCGAGGTGGCCCGGCTTCTTCTTTCTTCAGACTTTACCGGCCTTCCGGTTGTCGATGAAAAAAATCGTCCAGTCGGGGTCATCGCCCAGGGGGACCTTATCTACAAGGCCGATCTGCCGATGCGCTTGGGCCTTTTGGCCGCCTCGGAGCAAGCAAAGATAGACGAAATAATCACGGGGCTCGACCCGAGGAAGGCCCTGGAAATTATGACCCGGCCGGCCATAACCATCGAGCAGGACAAACTCGTTACCGAGGCCGTGGCGCTTATGGTTACCAAAAAAGTAAAGCGTCTTCCGGTTGTGGATCAATCCGGGCGACTGGTTGGAAATATCTCGCGTGTAGACATCTTCCGGACCATCGCGGCTGTGTGTCCCGATTGGCCCGCGTTCCAGGAAAAAAACATTGCAGTCGTTGGCCTGCGCTATGTCTCGGACATTATGCGCCGTGATATCCATACGGTTTTTCTCGATACGCCGATCGAGGAAGTGATCGCAGTCATTGACTGCAACGACATCCAGCGGGTCTGCGTGGTAGACGGCCAGGGATTTTTCAAAGGCCTGATCTCGGACCGCGACCTTCTTTTCGCCTTCTCCGACCTTCACCCGGGGATCTGGGACTTCTTTGCGAGCAAGCTCCCGTTTGGCGAGCGCGGCAAAAGACACAAGGAGCTAATGGATCGCCTGAGGATGAAAACGGCCTCCGAGGTGATGAATACCGAAATCGTAACGGTTCGCGAGGATACGTCCACCGAAGAGGCCATTCGCATTATGGTCGAAAAGGCGCTAAAAAGACTTCCTGTGCTCGATTCCGAGGGTAGGTTCAAGGGTATGATCAGCCGGGAGACACTTCTTAAGACAATCTTTCATTCCGATTAAGGGCGCCGTCCGTATCTTCCAATCGTATGAATTGGAGTCTTCCCATTATTTCGCCCCCTCCTCCCGATTACAGAGTGTCACCGGACTCTTTGTAACTGTTACACCTCATCGGGTTTTTCGGGGCAGTTCAGCATTCGCTGCACCAGACCTTCAATTTGGCGAAATATCAAAGACTATGGGAAATTGTTTTTCCCTTGCGCTTCCGGCATGCCTTTTGACTATCCCCTTTGGGGTTAGGGCGTCGAACCCGATACCCGGAGCCCTGAAGCTTTCGGCCGCCTTATATTATCACACCTTTTCCTGGACCGGGGTGTTTCGAGCGAACATTAGGGACTGCCATCGGTTGCCATGCGGCTTGCCTGGCCTCGGCAGATTGGAACGAGGAGAAAATCCGATGCGTTCATGGTTCTGGATTTTTTGTCTATCCTGGGGCCTGGTTTTTCCGGGCTTTTCGCGCGCCGCGGGATTTGATTGCGCCAAGGCCCGCACGAACGTCGAAAAGATGATTTGCGCCAACCCGCAAGTTTCTAAACTAGACAGTAATCTCGCCTCTCTTTACAAAGAAGCCCTCGATGCGGCAAACGACCCCCGGGCGCTTGGAAACGTCCAACGGGCCTGGCTAAAGACCCGCAACGCATGCCGCGACGGCGCCTGTCTTACCCGGGCTTACGGGGTCCGCATCGCGGCTTTGGAGAAACAGGCAAGGGCAAGGGAAAGGGCCTATCGGCGCGGCTGGGCCCTGCGCGACTCCTGGTACAAGCGCCTTAAGTGGCCGGCCGGCTGCGAGGCGGAGTACAAAGGGCAGTTTACGGGCGTTAATGGCCAGTCGCCCGGTGCTTCCGGCCGCTACGGCTTTGGCCTGGACATCTACAAGTTGCAGGGCGACTGGCGACTGGCCGTGGTCGATTGTTCCTTTGCCGCCTACCAGGGCACATTTGTGGCGTTGAGTTTCGAGCAAGGTAAGGTTAACCCGGCGCGCCTTCTAACGCTTTCCGATTATGAGCGCGACCGCTCCGGCCATGTCACACCAATTAATGCCCCTGAGCGGACCGGCCTGGCCTCTTTTAACCCTGCATCCCGCACCCTTGCGGTCCTGGATAAGGCTCGTGGGCCCGGCGACTGCGGTTCCCTGGTGACCTTTGCCTTTAAGGAGGGCCGGCCGCTCGTAACCGATGCCCGCGCACAGTACTGCTTTGACGATCCCAAAAAACTAATCGCCGACCCGACCCATTGGCCCGCGGTGCAAGCGCTGTCCACGGCCGGCCGGGGACAGAAGGCTCTAACCCTAAAGGAGGTCGAAAATCGACTGGTGCGGGGCGGCTATATCGAGACCCTTGCAAACGCCGGTTGGGCCGCAAGCCAAGGTGCGGCCATCGTGCCGATCCTTTCGCGAATGCTTGGGCAGCGCAAGGGCTACGACAAGGAACTGGGGGGAGCAACGGGGGCCTTTCCCTTCGATGCCCTCTGGGCTTTGGGCCATATCCCCCTGTCGTCTGCGCTAAAGGTCCTGGAAACTTATGGCGCAGCCGGCCACGACCCTGCGGCCGCCCTGGCCGTAAAAGGCTGGAAGCTGCGCGCCCGAAAGAAGGGGCAGGGATACGGCGTACTGGCCAATGACGGAGCGCTGCTTGAGAATCCTTCCGCCGCCGCCCGGGTGGTAAAACGTCTCAAGGCCGGCCAGGCGGTTCAAATCGAGCGCACCATGATCGCTTGCCCCGGCGAGCAAGGTCCTCGCGGCGGGCCGGCGTATTACGACCGGGTAAAGCTTCTTCCAGGCGGCGAGCAGGGCTACATCGGCCGGGCCGGAGACGATTTTTCGCCGTTCCTGTGAACCGGCCTTAAGGAAAAGCCATTAGACGATAAGGAGGATAAACATGAGAAAAACAGCCCGGATCGGGCTTCTGGTAACGCTTTTACTAAGCCTTGGCAACCCCGTAAGCGGTGTGGCGGCAAAGCCGCAAAAAACACCGCCCCCCGCGGCTTTGACCGGACCGACAAAAGTCGTGTGGGATTATTACGCAGCCTATCTGGCTTATCTGCAAAATGACTTTAAAAAAGAAGACAAGACGGCTAAGCCCGCCCCCGATCGGAGCCTGGACCCCGGCTTTGTCACCGCCCATTTTGTTGCCTCCTACCAAAAATTGAAGGCCGAATGCGATAGACTTACCCCCAAGGGCGAGGTCGGCCCTTTGGATTATGATGTCATCATTTGCGCCCAGGATTTTCCGGACAGCATGGCCGGCTCAAACGTTATTGTGATAAAAGATACCGGGACCGAGGCGAGCGTAAGATTGGGGATGGGTGGCTTTACCCCTCCGGCGCCCCCGGTTATTGTTAACTTGAAGCAGGAAAAAAAGGGCTGGCGCATCGACGCCGTTCTTTGTAACGGCCAGGACTTCGAGGCACTGTACAAGGACATAAAAAAGGACCAAACAAAGCAGAAAAAGTGACCGGGGGGGGGCGCCCGCACAACGGTTCCCCAGCTAGCTGGTGTCCATACGGAAACCCACGTCTTGACGGCGGTGGGCAAGATACTGCCTCTTGCAATTACCCACACCTGCGCCCACCTGCCACTTAGCGGAGAACCCCAAGAAGGGGCTTGGCTCAATCGCCCCCCTTTGCAAAGGGGGTTGGGGGGATTTCGAGTTTGTTCGTACAGCACGAAAGCCATTTAAAAAATCCCCCCGGGCCCGGAGCGTCCAGGTCGCCCCTCGGTCTTTGCCCGGATTGCTCCCCCCCGCGCCGGACTGTTATCTATGGGACAGTTGTTTCGTTTTTTCCGGCTGGGGAAGCGCCTGGAGAGTAAATCCCCCCAACCCCCCTTTGCAAAAAAGGGGGGGCGATCGGGCCCAGCCCTTTGCGAAAGGGGGGCGATCGGGTAAGTGGGCGCATGTGTGGGTAATTGTCAGTTTGCAAAGGGGGGTTAGGGGAATTTACTCTGCTGCCGCCGGAAACAACAAGACAACTGTCAAGACGCCTCTGGCCCGGGAATTTTTTAAATGCTTCCCTCTAGCCGCAGCCTCAAACCATTCGGTCGAAAGCCATCGGCAGTTATATTGTTTCTTCTTACTGCCCGGGCGTGAAGTTGGTTGTAGAGCTTGACGCGCGGACAACACTCTACGGATAAAGTACAAATCTCCGCTAAGACCCGGCGCGGCGCCTCCCCCATTTCGGACCGTTCGCGGTAACCAGCGCGCGAACGGTCCCCCCCCCCCGGGGCGATCAAATTGCTGGTAAATCCCTCATTGGCCATTCACAATGTATTGGGTAAGGATGAACTTTCCCGATTGTTCCTCTATCCGGGCATCGAAGGTCCCGGCGCGGTCGGGTTCCTCGCCGGCCTTTTTCCATTGGGCCGGGGTCCCGTGAGGATCAAGAGTACTGCCCGAACCCGCGACATAGATGACCCCCTCGGCTCGATACAGGTGATCTCCCAGTTTCTTTAGCCGGCTTATCCGGGAGAAGACATAGGCCTCGCCGCTCGAATCGGGAACCGTATACTGTTTTTTGCGCAATTCTTTTATTTTTCGGCCAAAATATTTCACCGTCACCTTGTCGACCAACTCGGCCGGAACCAACACCGAATCCTTCGATTTCTTAAGCAAGCGATAGTCATTTCGTAAAACATGACAAATTGCAAAGTCCAGCAAAGCCTTGTCCGAAAGACTCCCCTTGGTAAAACTCTTCATGCCGGTTTCCGAAAAATTACTAAAAAACGTATCCAGAACTCGTTTCCGGGAAGCAGTCATTACTTCCGGCTGCGCCATGGCAGTCGTTGAAAAAAGGATCCCCAAAACAGCAAATGCAAAAACCTTCCTCATACCTCTCTCCTGTAAGCGAATAAGGGGAATTTTTTCCCTTGGCGTTCAGCGCGCCGGCCCTTGCGGTCCAATGCCGCCGCCTGCGGGCGCGCGTTGCGCCCCTCACTTTCTTTTAGAAGACACCCCATTTGCCCGCCGCCCTGACAATTTCAAGACTCATACCACATCGAAAGAAATCGCAAACAAATCATCGGAGACGCTCTACATTACGGCCGGTTCATTTGCTGCCATTGACCGCGTAAAGGCGCGGAGCGGGGCGGCATCGGTTACCTTTTCCCGAAGGGTGGCAACTCATGCGTAACACTCGTTACAAAATGTAACGTGACATGTTGTAACGAGCGTTACGCCCCACCCCCTCTAAAGCTGCGCTCTTCTCTTGGCCGGTCGGGTTGAATTAACCGTAATATCGAGGCGTTATTAATCCCCTTTCATTTCCCCCCCCCTGGCACGGTTATTGTTTATGGACTGAACCCGACTTCAAATTACCTTTGGCCGCTCGCCTGCTGTCGGTCAGAGGGTTTTAGTGAGAAGGGGGGGGGTTGAACGGGGGAAGGTTTTCTATAAAGATCGCAAGGAAGTGCGGAGGCGCAGGGAATGCGTGGATAATCCGCAAACCACTATCTTGCGGGTGCTTGTGCGGGGGGGGGGGGATCCTTAGCTTCGCCCGCAATAAGGGGAATTGCATGAAAAGGATTTGGTTGGTAGTGCCAGTCTTACTGGCGGCGGTTTTATTTTCCGGCGCCTCCCGGGCATCGATAGTAAAAGAGATCCGATTTGCCGGTGGGAAAAGCTCTGCTGTGATAAAGCAAAGCGTCATCCGCGGAGAAAATGATCAGTATTTTCTCGCCGCCAAGGCGGGACAAAAGATGGATGTGGAAATAACAGCCCTGGAAAAAAACGCGGCCGTCACCATCTATCGACCCGGCTACAAAGCCGGCAAGGACTCCGACGGCGTCCTGGAAGTACAGGGGGCGACTCTTACGGGCGCCGGCGAGGGCGAGGACGCAACCGGCTGGAAAGGGGTACTGCCCGAATCGGGCAGATATCTGATCCTGGTGGGCCCCACCCGAGGCAACGCCACCTATCGACTAAAGGTTGTCATATTCTAACGACAGGCTTTTTAAGCCAATTATCACAGGAAGGAATAGCATGATGAACGGTAAGAAACGAGTGTGGCCGCTGGCGGCTATCTTAGGCGCTTTACTTTTCGTATTCACCACCGGCTCAGCCCTGGCCAACCCGGTATTTTATGCGAAAATAGACAACAAAACGGATCATCCGGTAAGAATCAAATGGTATTTTTCCTACAGAAATGGCGGCAAATCCACCGACGTCCATGTGACCTCCATCGCCCCCCATACAACCGAGCGTTTCCATGGGCCCCAGGGGTATGGTCGAATGGTTTATTCCTACGATACCGGTGGCAAGGTCATGAAGCAATACATCGATGCCGACACGGACCCGAGGGCGCTCAATGCCTTTTGTTTCATCAAATATAACAGCCATGGGTACCTGCGCATAGTTAGACCCAATGGTTAACGAGAGAAAGTGTTTTTTTGGCGGTAAACGGGGGCATCCCCCATGCTCGTAGGGGACAAGCTCTTAGGAGCTTGTCCCCTACGAGCAACAATCAAACGGCCCGAGTGGGGGGGAGTCGCGCCCCCCGGGGTCATCCCCTTTTTTCTTTCTCCGATTTACATTGATTTTTTTGCTGTTCTAAAGCTTTACTCTCCTAAGATGGTTGGGACGAAAAACATGGCGCCCTCACCCGGGTAGAGCCCGGGTTTAAAAGCATCGCGGGCGGGGGCGTTTGCGGGCAGCCTCGACACGGCGGGGCCGGCGAGCAGCCATCGAGCCCCGGATAAGCCCTTTGCGGCTCTATGACTTCCTTGGACCATCCGTTACGACAGGAGAGTGGATGAAGATTTTCCAGGTGACACTGGCGCCCCTTCTTGTCGTCTTATTGTGCGGATGCATGGCCGAGAAGCACTCGCCGCCCATCGCCAGACACGGTTTACTCGATCTCGCGGGCTGGAGCCTTGCCGGAAAGGGCGCCGTGCCCCTTGACGGCGACTGGGAAATCTATTGGGGGCGATTGCTGACGCCGGCGGATTTCAAGGGCTCCCACTTTGCGGGAAAAGCCTGCCACATTGGTCTCCCGTCGACATGGGACGGAGTCGAGGCGCCGGGGAAAAAGCTTGGCGCAACCGGTTATGCCACACTGCATCTAATCCTTTCTCACGTTCCCAAAGACCGCGACTTGGCCCTGCGCATTGCCGGCATTTATTCGGCCTATGCGCTGTGGCTAAACGGAAGGCCGATAGCTCGAAGCGGTCGGGTCGGGAAAAGTGGCGGCGAAGAAGTCCCGAATCCGTCCATCGTGATTTGCGAATTTCAAAGCACGGGTAACCCCATCGAACTGGTTCTCCAGGTCTCAAACTTCCACTACCGCAACGGTGGTGTGGCTTCCTCGATCCAACTCGGCATTGCGGATTCCCTTTATGCCGAGCAGAACAGACGGTGGGGAACATCGCTTTTTTTTATCGGATGCCTCCTGGTAATGGGAGTCTACCACCTGTTTCTCTACTGTTTTCGAAGAAAGGACATAGCTCTCCTTTGCTTTGGCTTCTACTGTCTCTTGTGGATGGGCAACACCATTGCCTCCAACTCGAGCGACTGGGTCCTGCGGCTGTTTTTCCCCGGCGCCTCCATCGGGTTCCTTGAGGCGGTCGATCTGATCTGTTTTTTTGTTTCCGTCCCCGTGGGCTATCGGTTCTTTAGATCTCTTTATCCCGAGGAATTCTCCGTTCGCGTCCTTAGGTTCTCTCAGGTGGTTGCCGCGGTCTTTGTGGCCTGCGCCCTCTTTTTTTCCCTCTTGAGGCTAACCGATATCCTCCCCCTCTACTACTTGTCCTCCTTCCTGCTCATCCTCTACTGCCTGGCAATGCTTGCCAGGGCCAGAAAGAACGGGCGGGACGAGGCGACTTTCTTTCTCGCCGGGTTTTTCATCCTGGGGCTCGCGGGCATAAACGACATGCTCTTTGACCTTCATCTCATCCGTTCGGTCTGCCTGATACAAGTCGGAATGTTTATTTTCATCCTCTCCCAGGCATTTGCTCTTTCGCTCCGGTTTTCACGGGCCTTTACGACTGTCGAGCAACTCTCGGAGGAACTAAAGGAAAACAACCTCGCCCTCTCCAGGATGAACCGGGTAAAGGATGAGTTTCTCGCCAACACCTCCCATGAACTCCGAACGCCGCTATCGGGAATCATAGGTCTATCCGAGTCCCTGCTGGACGGTGTGGCCGGCGGACTTGCGCCCAGGGCACTCGAAAACATTTCGATGGTGGCAAAAAGCGCCAGAAGGCTGGCGGGTCTGGTAAACGATATCTTGGACTTTTCTCTTTTAAACAACCAGGAGATCGCTCTTCGAAAAAAACCGGTGGACCTCCACTCTCTGGCCGATATTGCCCTGGCCACGATGAAGCCCCTGGCCGCAGGCAAAGGCCTCGCGCTGGTAAACGATATTTTCCCGCACACCCCGTGTGTTGATGGCGACGAGGATCGGCTGATGCAGATCTTTTCCAACCTGGTCGGAAACGGCGTCAAGTTCACAGAAAGGGGCGAGGTGAGGATTTGCGCCGAGCTCCGGGGCGAGTTCGTGGAGATAGCCTTTAGCGACACCGGGCCCGGCATTCCGGCCGACCGGTTAGAGTCGATCTTTTTGCCCTTCGAACAGGTCGATTCCTCTTCGAGCAGAGCCTCGGGCGGTGTGGGTCTAGGGCTTGCGATAAGCCGCAACCTGGCGCAACTCCATGACGGCGTGCTCTGGGCCGAATCAACTTTCGGGGAGGGCTCGACCTTTCATCTGAGGCTTCCGGTCTGCCTGGAGGTTGCCCCGCCCGCCGAATCGGCAGCGCTACCGGGATTGCCCCGGTCGCTAAAAGGGGTTGACGTGGCCAAAACCGCCGCAACACCTGCTTTTGGAGGCGCCCCGCCCGCCGGTTTGCCCGTTGGCGCCACACGGGTTTTGGCTGTCGACGACGACCCGATCAACCTGCAGGTCATCTGCAATCATCTAAACCTTCAGGGAATGGCGGTCACTACCGCGTCCGACGGTCCTCAAGCGCTTGTACTCCTGGAGGGGGGCAGGCCCTTCGATATCGTGCTGCTAGACGTCATGATGCCCGGGATGACCGGCTTTGAGGTATGCCGGAGGCTGCGGTCGCTCTACAGCTTGACCGAACTTCCGGTGATCATGCTTACAGCCAGAAACAGGACCTCGGACCTCATCGAGGGGTTGGACAACGGCGCCAACGACTACCTGGGCAAACCCTTCAGCAAAGGGGAACTGCTGGCCCGGATGAGCGTTCAGCTAAAGCTGCTCGAAGCCGAGGAGGAGGCCCGCAGCAAGGGACGGCTCGCCATGCTGGGGGAACTTGCCGCCAGTATCGCCCACGAGGTGAACACCCCGATCAATACGATCATAAATTCGAGCGAACTGATCTTGCTTGCCGAAAATCGCGAGGAACTGGAACACGACGCCATGATCATAAAAGACGAGGGCAGGCGGATTGCAGGCATCGTGGGAGGACTGCTCTCCTTTGCTCGCCGGGGCAAGGGTGAGAAAACCTCATGCCGCGCCGACCGAATCGTCTCCGACACCCTGCGCCTTATCGGCGCCAAGCTTCGAAAGGAGCAAATCCGTTTGCTGGTAGATATCCCCGACTCGCTGCCCGATGTCAAAGCCAACCCGCAGCAGATCATGCAGGTCTTTCTAAACCTTTTAAACAATGCGGCCTATGCCCTCCACGATAAATTCCCGAACAGCCATGAGGACAAGACGATCCATATCATGGGGGAACAGGTTCGCTCCAGGCGCGGGGTTATCGTGCGCCTGAGTTTCCACGACAATGGAGGCGGCATCCCCGCCCCGCGTCTCGAAGAGGTCATGAAGCCCTTCTTTACCACAAAGCCCGTGGGCATGGGCACGGGTCTGGGCCTAAGCGTCGCCCGGGGGATCATGGACGACCATGGAGGCAACATCGGGATCGCAAGCGTTGAAGGTGAATTTACAAAGGTGACGATCGAGTTGCCGGCTGAAAGTGACCACTTAGGGCTTGTCGGCAAATAAACCTTGGTTTTATTTACCGACAAGCCCTAAGTCTCGAATGGTGAAAGGACCAGGTGTGAAAAAGAAAATCCTCGTAATCGAAGATGATGGGAACCTTCGGGAAACCTTCAGGCGGTTTTTGACCAAAGACGGCTACGCGGTCGATACGGCCGATGACTATCAATCGGCGGTCGGACTGATCGAATCGCATTCCTACGACGCCATTTTTACCGATATTAACCTTTCGGGGGAAAAGAGCGGTTTGGACATCCTCGCCGAATGCAAGGGCGAAAAGCTCTGCGTCCCGGTGGTCATCATCACCGGTTTTCCGAGCATAGAGAGCGCAAGCGAGGCCGTGCGCCTGGGTGGCTACGACTATCTGTGCAAGCCGGTGGAAAAGGAGACGCTTCTCCATGTCGCCCGGGGGGCCGTGCGGCACAAGGAGCTAAGCGGGCAAGCCCATCGTTTTGCCCGAAATCTCGAGGCGGTTTTCCGCAGTGTCTCCGATGCGATCGTTTCCGTTGATTCGCAGATGCTCATCACCTGCTTAAATCATGGGGCCGAAGGGTTTTGTGTCTTCGACCGGGACTGCGTGGGAAAGCCTTTGAGCGAGACTGCGGCGAGCAGGGCCTGCTCGCAGGAATGTCAGAACCGGCTTTTGGGCGCCGTAAAGGAGTCCATTGGAACCGGAAAGCCGGTGGAGCTCCATGACTACGAATGCTCGGAGAAAAAAGCGGTCTACACCCTGAAGGTCTCGCCCCTGGAGGCCGGTCCCGGAGAAAAGAGCGGAGCGGTGATCGTTGGCCGCGATGAAACGCGGCTCGCCGCCTTGGAACGCGACCTGGACCGGCGCCGGGATTTCCATCGGATCATGGTCGGAAAAAGCGAACCGATGCAGGCGATATATACACTGATCGAAAGCCTTGGCGCTATCCGCAGCACGGTTCTCATAACCGGGGCAAGCGGGACCGGCAAGGAATTGGCAGCCACTGGTCTTCACCATGCGGGAAGCCGCCGGGATAAGCCGCTGGTAAAAGTAAACTGCTCGGCTCTTACCGAAACACTGCTTGAAAGCGAGCTGTTCGGTCACGTCAAAGGCGCCTTTACCGGGGCTGTTCACGATAGGGTAGGCCGGTTCGAGATGGCCAACGGAGGGACACTTTTCCTAGACGAGATCGGCGATATTTCCCCCATCGTCCAGCAGAAGCTTTTGCGAGTGCTCCAGGAAAAGGAAATCGAGCGGGTCGGCGACTCCAGGCCGATCAAAGTCGATGTCAGAATCCTTGCAGCCACCAACCGCGACCTAAAACAAATGGTGGCGGGTGGGCTTTTCCGCGAGGACTTCTATTACAGGATAAAAGTCGTCGAATTAAAAATGCCGCCCCTAAGAGCCAGGCGCGAGGATATCCCGCTTCTTCTCGACTTCTTTTTGAATGAATTCAGCGTGGAGTTCAATAAGCGAATAGACGGAGTCTCCTCCGATGTCATGGAAATGTTTATGAACTACGGCTGGCCCGGCAACGTGAGGGAATTAAAACACGTCATCGAACACGGCGCCATTTTGTGTCGGCGGACGAAAATCACCCTGAATGACCTTCCAGACGATTTCGGCCAGAGCTACCCGGCCCCCCCCACTCCTGCGATTGAGCCCCAAGCCGTGTCGAAAAACGCAGAGGCGCTCCTCCAAATACTACAGGAAAACAAGTGGAACAAGACCGAAGCCGCTCGCAACCTGGGCATCAGCCGACAGACCCTCTACCGCAAGCTAAAAGAGGTCGGAATCGATGAGTAGAGGGGGACCTGCGCAGCAGACCGTGTCGCAACTGGCCGCCCAAGTAGAGGCAAAGGAAAGAAGCGCGGGGAGCTGTGCCCGCCCCCCCCCACGGGCCATGTTGTTGAGTCAAGCGACGAGAGCGACGATCGTGATCCCGGAGGGATCAAAGCTATTAGCCGGGGGTTGAGGCCGTAAGGCCGATACCCCCGGAAAAGAAAGAGACGACCCCGAGGGGGCGCAGACCGGGCGCAGACCGGGCGCAGACCGGGCGCAGACCGGAACCATCAATCAAGATATCTCCGATCATATTGGATCCCCGCCTTTCCCGGGAATTAGTGGTGTTCAAACAGGCAGGAAAAGCTCGGGACTTCTTAACTCAACAACATTGCCCCCCCCCACGGGTTCCCGGGGCTGCGCGGCAAGACACTCCGGCCTTTACTCCCTCCGGGGACCCTTTTGATTTTTCTTTTCCATGCAATGAATTCGATAGTACTCGCACAGCTCGAACCTTCCCGCACAAAGGTCCAAAACCCGCTCAGCCCAGATACTTTCGGACCGCAGGCAGTAGCACTCCGCAAACGGACTGTCGAGGTAGGGGCATGGAGCTTTTGCCAATGTATCCATTTCCGATTTCACAATCTTATCCAGAACCGCGTAACAGGAGACCTCCGGGGCCGCCATCCCCCGAAGAACCCGGCACCGGTTGGACTTCGTGGGCGCTCTTGCCAACAATGAAACTAACCTGAAGCGCTATATCAATAACCGTACCCAAAAGAAAAGAAATCGACAAATTGGCTAAAAGATAGAAATTACGATATCTTGAGATATCCAGCGAAGATCCCTGGCCATACCTGTTCATAAACAGTGGCGTGTCACATGTAACACTTTGTAAGCGTTACACTCCGAAAACAGGAAGGCAAAGGAAAACAGGACCGGCCAAGCCCGGGGGAAGAGTCCGTCTCCCCCCCCCCCCCCGGATTTTCTGAGGAAACGGCAAAAGAGATGGCGCAGACGATGTGTGAGGAGACAATCATGTTAGCCGACAATTTCCCAATTTGCCTCAAAAGTGTTGTCCAGAGTCGTGTAGCAGTAGCCCAGCATTTTCCCGATCCCCGGGACCTTGTCCTCTTGAATCTTCCAGAAACGGAGATAAATCGCCGGGATAAGGCGTGGATTACCCGAGGCGGGATCATCTGCCGAATGTTCCCACATCTCACGTTTTTCCATGACCCTCCACAATGTCGCGTACTTTTTGCTCCGGACCGTATCTCCGACCCGGGGCAGCGTTTTTCTCAATGCGATCTCATCGTGACTGCTCATTTTTTCCGCCTCCTTTTCGTTTACACCCCTCCTCTTGGTATGATAGCAGTAGAACGGTAACATCACAAGCGTAATCGGAAATATTTCGCCGGCTCGTGGACCCTGTGGCTCGCTCCCGGACCTCCGGAGTTTGCTTTCCTTTTGCGTCATGCCGGGGGAAAATCGACCTTGCCGTGGGCCTTGACACTTACTCTTACCAGCAGGCTAAACCGTAGAGCCCTTCTCGCATCCACCCCTAATGGCTCTCCCAGCTATTTGTGCTGAAATTAAAGAACCAGCGCGGCTTTGAGGAACCCACTACATAGTAGAGCCATGCCCCGTCACTTGCCCTGTAGACGTATGGATAAACCGTCGCGCTCGTCCACCAGAACCCGCCCATAGCCGAATCATAGAACCAGATGCTGTCGATAGATGTTCCGTAGGGGTAGAGCCAGCCGTGCTGCGCATGATATATCCAGGGGGAACAGCCTGTGTTGAAGCGCCCAAACCAGCTCAGCCATTCCCAGCCGCCTCCAAGGTCGGAGGCGTTTTTCCAGAGGCTCTGCGGCAAGGAGACGTTCGCCAGACAACTCGCGGCAGCGCCTCCGTTTATCCCCGCGCAGCTCCACCCCCACGGCCCCGAGCCGCTAACCGGCGAGGCCGCTCCGCTGACGCAAAGATCGGACGCGGGCTCTGTGCTAAAAGATGCGCCATTACTGCTCCCGCACGCGCCGTCTATCAGGAGACTGGCCGAGCAGTTTGCGGCAGCGCCTCCGTTTTGCCCCGCGCAGCTCCAGCCCCACGGTCCCGAGCCGCTAACCGGCGAGGCCGCTCCGCTGTCGCAAAGATCGGACGCGGGCGCTGTGCTAAAAGATGCGCCATTACTGCTCCCGCACGCGCCGTTTATCAGGAGACTGGCCGAACAGTTTGCGGTAGCCCCCCCGTTTTGCCCCGCGCAGCTCCACCCCCACGGTCCCGAGCCGGTAACCGGCGAGGCCGCTCCGCTGACGCAAAGATCGGACGCTGGCGTTGTGCTAAAAGATGCGCCACTACTGCTCCCGCACGCGCCGTTTATCAGGAGAGTGGCCGAGCAGTTTGCGGTCGCGCCCCCGTTTTGTCCCGCGCAGCTCCAGCCCCACGGTCCCGAGCCGGTAACCGGCGAGGCCGCTCCGCTGCCGCAAAGATTGGACGCGGGCGCTGTGCTAAAAGATGCGCCACTGCTGTTCCCGCACGCGCCGTTTACCTCGATTACGGCCGAGCAGCTTGCGGTAGCGCCCCCGTTTAGTCCCACGCAGCTCCACCCCCACGGTCCCGAGCCGGTGACAGTTGTCGCTGTACCGGCGCCGCATAGATTGGACACAGGAACTGTAAAGAAAGCCCCTCCGTTTGCAGAACCGCATGCGCCGTCAACTATCCGGATGGCGGCCACACAGCTTGCGCTCTCCCCCCCGTATTGTCCCGCGCAGCTCCAGCCCCACGTGTTGGAGCCCCGCGCAACCGAGGAAGCCGTACCGCTGCCGCAAAGGCTTGACGAGGGAGCCACGCTAAAGGAGCCGCCACTGCTGCTCCCGCATATGCCGCTTACAAAGAGGGGGAGCTCGGCTACAAAACTACTCTGGTCGGTGGATTTTGGTGTAGTCTGGAATGCGCCCGCAGTGACTGGAAAGTCGACAGAGGATGTGTAGCCCGTGATATAGGCGTTTCCCGAAGAAGCGATCGCTATGCCGTTTGCCCAGTCAACAGAGGTTCCGCCCAGGTAGCTGGAAAATACCAGTGAGGCGCCGCCGGGGGAGAGCTCGGTTAAAAAGCCGTTCATATCGCCCTTTAGCCTCGTCTGGAATGCCCCCGCAGTGACTGGAAAGTCGGTCGAAGATGTCCCTCCCGTTACATAGGCGTTCCCCGAGCCATCTATTGCTATAGCGTTGGAGAAGTCGTTGATATTGCTTCCGCCAAAACAGGTGGAATAGACAAGGCTTGCTCCGCCTGCGGCGATCTCGGTGACAAAAATATTTCCCCGGGTCTGGAATGCGCCCGCGGTAACCGGATAGTCGGTTGAGTATGTCACCCCCGTAACATAGGCGTTTTTCGAGGCGTCAATCGCTATGCCGTAGGCGACGTCGCCCTGGTATGGGCTATTTTGCCCGCCCCCGCCCAGATAGGTGGAGTAGACAAGGCCCGCTCCGCCTGCTGCGACCTCGGCTGCAAAAGCGTTCCGACTGCCTTTCATGCTGGTCTGGAACGCCCCGGGTGAAACGGGAAAGTCGGCTGAAGTCGTATAGCCCGTGATGTAGGCGTTTCCGGAACTATCCGTTGCTATGCCGTTGGCCTGATCTCCCGAATGTTGGCCCTGTTGCCCGCTCCCGCCAAGGCAGGTGGAATAGACAAGGCGAGAGCCTCCCGCTGCGATTTCGGCTACGAAGGCATTCCCCCAAGGGGATTGGAGCGTAGTCTGGAACGCACCTTTCGTGACGGGAAAGTCGGTTGAAAGTGTCTGGCCCGCGACATAGGCGTTTCCGAGACCATCGATCGCCATGGCCGTGGCAAAGTCGCCATTTCCTGTGCTTCCGCCGAGGAAGGTGGAGTAGATAAGGTTTGCCCCATCTGGAGAGATCTCGGCTGCAAAGGCATTGCCGCTAGTGGATTTTAGGGTTGCCTGGAACGCGCCGGGGGTTACGGGAAAGTCGCTCGAGTATGTCACTCCCGTGACATAGGCGTTTCCGGAGGCGTCGATCGCTACACCGCTCGCAAGGTCCTCATCGCTTCCGCCCAGGTAAGTGGAGTAGACCAGGGCCGCTCCGCCTGCTGCGATCTTGGTTACGAAGGCGTTGGCGGCGCCGTTCATGCCGGTTTGAAGCGCACCGGCGGTGACTGGAAAGTCGGGCGGGAATGTCCAGCCCGTGACATAGGCGTTTCCGGAGGCGTCGACCGCTATGCCCGTGGCGTTATCGTCTCCGCTTCCACCCAGGTACGTTGCGTAGACGATAGTGGGATCGACTACGAGTGGGGCGCTCCTATCATAGGGGCCGAGATGGAAGCCGCAGGTGAAGGTTCGAAGGGTTGCCGGGAAGCGGGCAGCAGATCTTTTTGCACGCGATGCCCCCCCCTCCTCCTCCACCTTGAACGAGCCGCTCCGCGCCACCCGACGTCCGCCCACCAACTGATAGACGAGGGGTTTTTGCTGCACAATGCTGCCTCCCGCGAAATCGATGGAAAGATCGCCGTTTTTGGCCACCCGAACATCCTTTGCCCCGGAATACCTGAATTTTACGAGGGAGGGGTTCGCGCCGGGTGCTACGATGACATCGTATTCGAGCCGACTGTTGTTGCCGTAGAATTTGATGTCTATCCCCGGGTAGGCGTTGCGGTAGAGGACTGCTTTATAGGTTGGGATTCCGGTGCGCCATTTGCGCGGGTCGTGTCCGATGAGATAGTTGACTTTCCCCGGCTGCGGGGCTTCGGGGGCGATTTGAACATCTCTATTCATGCCGACCATGCCGATCCCAAGGTAGGACGCGCGAACATCGGCCGCCCTTCGATCCCGAGATCTTTCGGGGAAAACTTGCGACCTGTCCGATTTGCGCCCGCTCGCCCGATGGCTCTCCCGTTTTTCGAGACCCAGCACGATCCCTTTACGCGTAAAGAACATGGCGTGTCCCGGGCCGGCTTCGTAAAACTCGGCCTCCCTGTTCACCTGGCCCCGATTGGCGATAAAATAGAGGGGTAGGCGTCCAAACCCAACCCGCGCGGTAAAAGATTTTTGCGCCCGCACCGGCTGAGAGGGGAAACTCCCCGCATTGCCCGTAACCTCATGGATGCCGACGCCGCTCCTAAAAGCCGCTCCGCAACAGGGCGGCAGGGCGGCTGCAAGGACAAGGCACACGCAAAACGTAAAACCAATCGGTAAAACTTTCCCTCTCGGATAGCGCATTGTTTTAAGCCCCCCCCTTACGGGCCGGATTCAGGCTGTCGAAACCCGGCTTCCCCATTTGCCCCAAAGTCCGCCTGACACATCCCCAACCGATGCCCGGCCACTCCTTGGCCGGATGCCCTCTGTTTAATGTGCCCCGTTATTTGCCGTGATATTTGCCGTATGCGTATACTAGAGGAGATTGCCCGCTCGTTTTTGCGGGCCGGTATTTTGTGCGTGGGGGTTTTTCTTTTTGCCGCCCGCCGCCGCAAGTTTTTCGCGCCCGTCGGGGTTTTGAGATGGGAGCGGCCACCGGAGAGTGAAACGGCATGCGGCGCCAAAGCTTGAACGAGTGGGGAATTGGAGTGCGGCGGGATAAAGGCTGCCGCGGGTATGCACTTTCCCTGCTAAGCGGCTAAGGGGTTTTTTGGGTTTCACCGGTGGTGGTGGTGGAAAAGGAGGCCAACCGTGAGGAGTTGGTGGAGGCCGATATGCGGCGAGTAAAGACGACCAAAACGGTCAAGGTAGCGCTCTACTTTTTGAGGTTTTATCTTATTGAGCTGATGATCCTGGTATTGGTGCGCCTCTTCAAGGGGGTGCATTGAAGATTGGCCAAGCCTTGAGCTGCGCCTCCTTGCCGGAGGAATTCCGATGATAAAAATAAAGCGCGTCTACGAACCTTTCGAACCTGGCGACGGGACACGATTTTTGGTCGAGCGGCTCTGGCCGCGAGGGATAAAGAAGGAGTCGCTAAAAATGGAGGCCTGGCTAAAGGATGCGGCCCCAAGCGATGCTCTGCGCCGCTGGTTCGCACACGACCCCCAAAAATGGGACGAGTTCCAAGACCGCTATTTCTCCGAGCTCGATGGTAGACGGCAAGTCCTTATCCCCATAGTCGAAGCCGCCGCCAAAGGGGATGTGACCCTTCTCTACAGCGCCCGCGACACGGAAAACAACAACGCGGCAGCCCTTGGCAAATACATCCAAAAACTGCCGGCCAACCAATCGGGAGTTTGAATCGGGGAGGACCGAAAGAAAGGCGATTACCCCGTTTATAGAACCGGGCGCGGACAATAATCGCCGGAAAATGGCGGAGACATTTCCATCGTCAAATCGATTGCCCTTGCCGAGTGGGTGAGCGCGCCGCAGCTCACAAAATCCACCCCCGTTCGGGCTATTGCCCCCACGGTCTTAAGGCTAACCCCCCCGGAGGCCTCCAGGAGCACGCGCCCCCCCGCGACCGCGACCGCTTCCTGCAACATGCCAGGGGAGAAGTTGTCAAGGAGCACGATGTCCGCCCCGGCGGCAACGGCCTCTAGCAGTTGCTCGATGTTTTCCACTTCGACTTCGACTCGCAGGGTATGCGGGGCCTTTTCGCGCGCCCGCCTCACGGATTGGGCCACACCACCGGCCGCCGCGATGTGGTTGTCCTTTATAAGGATACCGTCCGAGAGGCCGAACCGATGGTTTTTCCCCCCTCCGTGGAGCACGGCTTCCTTCTCCAGCCTTCGCCACAAAGGGGTGGTCTTGCGCGTATCGAGCAGCTTACAGCCGCCATCCCCCATGGCTTCCACCATCTCGCGGGTCATGGTGGCGATTCCGCTTAGCCTCTGGGCAAAATTTAGCGCCGTGCGCTCGGCGCTTAAAAGCGTTTGGACCCTGCCTTCCATTCTGAATACGGCAACGTCGGCTCCTATTTTTTCGCCATCGGCAAACAGGCATTCCACCCGGATTTCCGGGTCGAGGAGCTCGAAGATTCTCCGGAATGGCTTCGATCCCGACAGGACAAACGACTCACGACCGAAAACGATTGCGCTGCCCGTTAGATCGCGTGCAATGGTTGCAAGGGTTGTCAGATCTCCGCTGCCCATATCTTCGGCCAGCGCCAGATGAAGCAGTTTGTCTAGTTCAAACAAGAGCTTTCAGCCTCCCGGTTTGAGATAGTTGGAAGTTGCGCCTCTCGACCTACCCCGCGGAGTTTTCCCGCAACCCCCTCATGATCTCGAGTCTGCGGTTTAATTTTTCGATTTTTTCGCCAAGCCGCGCATTTTTTTCCCGCTCCTTGTCGATCACCTCGTGAGGGGCTTTTTGGAGAAAATCGTCGTTTGAAAGCTTTCGACTGGTCATGGAGAACTCTTTTTCCAGCTTGGAGAGTTCCTTTTGAAGCCTACCGGACTCGCTTTCGAAATCAAGGATGTCCTTTAAGATCACGAAAACTTCCAGGTTTCCGACAACGGTCCCCGCCGCCTGTTTGGGCTTGGCCGTTTCACCCGCCCTGGCCACGGTGAGGTTTGAGACCTTGGCAAGATCGCCTATGGTTCGCCGGTGGTCTTCGAGAAGCTGGATATGGGAATCCTGGTCGCTTATGCAGACGACTTCGACTTTAAGAGACGGCGCCACGTTCATCTCGCCTCGGATATTTCGGATAGCGACGATGACCGCCATAAGGGTTTCCATCTGCTCTTCGGCCTGCGAGTCCAAAAGCTCGGGATGGGACTGCGGAAATGGCGCCCCCATGATGCTTTGTGGGCAATCCTCGGGCTTTATCCTCTGCCAGATCTCTTCGGTAATAAAGGGCATCACCGGGTGCAGGAGCACGAGGACATCGCGCATGACACTGACCGCGACCGACCTCGCCACGCGCCCGGCCTCGGCGTCCTCGCCGTAAAAATCGGGCTTTACGATTTCGAGGTACCAGTCGCAGTATTCGTGCCACAGGAATTGATAGAGCACCTGGGCGTACTGGTTGAAATGATAGTTATCGAGGCAGTCGGCGATCTCGGCCGCAACCCGTTGAAGGCGGCTAAGGATCCAGCGATGGGCAAGACCGGTTACCTTTTCCGGGACCTCGAAGGGGCCGTCGAACCCTTCGAGATTCATGAGAAGAAGCCTTGCCGCGTTCCAGATCTTATTGACAAAATGTTTGTAGCCCTCGATGCGATCCTCGGAGAGCTTTATGTCGCGCCCCTGGGCGGCGAAAGCGGCGAGTGCGAACCGAAGAGCGTCTGTGCCGTATTTGTCCATCATGAGCAGCGGATCGATCACGTTGCCCTTGGACTTGCTCATCTTCTGCCCCTCGGCATCGCGCACCAGCGCATGCACGTACACTTCGCGGAAAGGGACCTCTCCCGGGAACCGCAGCCCCATCATCATCATCCTGGCGACCCAGAAAAACAAGATATCGAAGGCAGTCACCAGGGCCGAAGTCGGGTAGAATTTTTCGAGCTCCCGGGTTTTGTGCGGCCAGCCAAGGGTTGAAAAAGGCCAAAGGCTCGAGCTAAACCAGGTGTCTAGAACATCGGGGTCCTGTTCCAGCGAGCTTTTCGAGCATTTGGGGCATTGCGCGGGGGCTTTGGTCGAAACGATCACCTCCCCGCACTCCCGGCAGTACCAGGCCGGAATGCGATGGCCCCACCATATCTGGCGGCTTACGCACCAATCCTCCAGGTTTTCCATCCAGTTGTTGTAATCTTTTTCCCACTTGGCCGGGATTATCCTGGTTTTGCCCTGCTCGACCGCTTCGATGGCGGCCTGCGCAAGGGGCTTTACGGCGACAAACCACTGAAGCGATAGCATCGGCTCAACCACATTGTGGCAGCGATAGCAGTGGCCGACCCGGTGGGTGTGGGGTTCGGTCTTTACCAGAAAGCCGCCCTTTTCGAGATCTTTTAGAACCTGGCGCCGGCATGCGAACCGATCCAATCCCGCGTAGGCGCCGGCCCGCTCGGTCATGACACCGCGCTCGTCGATTACCTCCAAGACCTCGAGATTGTGTCGCACGTGGAGCTCGAAATCGTTAAAATCGTGGGCCGGGGTGACTTTTAAGGCGCCGGTGCCAAACTCGCGCTCCACATAGGGGTCCGCGATCACGGGTATGTGTCGGCCCGCTAGTGGCAGCGCCACCATTTGCCCGACGAAGGCCTTGTACCGGTTATCCTGCGGATTCACCGCCACGGCGGTATCGCCAAACATCGTTTCGGGCCTGGTGGTGGCCACTATCAGCGCCCCCTTTCCGCTTACCAGCGGATAGCGGACATGATAGAGAGAGCCTCCCAGCTCCTCGCTTTCCACCTCGATATTGGCGAGCGCGGTCATGCAGCGGGGACACCAGTTGATCATACGCTTGCCCCGATAGAGCAACCCCTCGTCATAGAGGGAAACGAAGACCTGGCGAACGGCCTCCGAGAGGCCCTCGTCCATGGTGAAACGCTCGCGGGACCAGTCGCAGGAGGCCCCGAGCCGCTTTAGCTGGTTGATTATGAATCCGCCATACTTTGCCCTCCACTCCCACACGCGCTCTTGAAAGGCTTCCCTGCCAATGTCAAACCGTGTTAGACCGTCTGCGGCCAACTGCCGTTCGACGACGTTTTGCGTGGCGATGCCGGCGTGGTCGGTCCCGGGCACCCACAGCACCTCGAAGCCCCGAAGCCGCTTATACCGGCACAGTATGTCCTGGAGAGTATTGTTTAGGGCATGCCCCATGTGGAGCTGGCCGGTAACGTTCGGGGGCGGGATGACAACCGAGTACGGGGGTTTCGAACTGGTCTGGTCGGCGTGGAAAAAACCATTTTCCTCCCAATAGCTGTACCAGTGCGATTCAACTTCGGCGAATTCATATCCCTTGGCCAGAGCGGTGGTTTCGCTCATAAAAATCGATTCCTCTTGTCTACTCAAACTCTTTTTTGAGCTTTTCTATTTCCTCGTCGATTATCGATCTCACGAGGCCGGGCAGCATGGATTCCACAACAGCCCGGATATGTTCCTGCAAACGGGACTCGATACGGCCGATGAGTTCTTCGACAGCTTCCGAGATTTCAGAAAGAGACGGACCGGCAACATTTACCAGGGGGTCGGGTTGACTCGATGGGGCAGCAGCCTCCGGGGGCCGCTTTTCCTCCACGGCTTGCAGCGCCGCCTCGGCCCTGGCCCGAAAATCAACCTTTTCTTCCCCGGGCGGCGCCTCGTCCTCAGCGGCCTCAGCCAGTAAATCGTCGAGAAAGGACTGGTCCAAAATAGAATCGTCGCTCGATTCGTCCTTTGTGGCGAAAAGCTGCGAGGGTTGCGCTTTTTGAGCCGAAGGCTCTCCTTCGGGCGCGGATTCGGTTAGATCAAAGAGCAAGTCTTCCTCGTCGAAAAGCTCCGAGGGTTGCCCTTTTTGAGACGAAGGCTTTCCTTGGGGCGCGGATTCGGTTGGATCAAAGAGCAAGTCTTCCTCGTCGAAAAGCTCCGAGGGTTGCCCTTTTTGAGACGAGGGCTTTCCTTTGGGCGCGGATTCGGTTGGATCAAAGAGCAAGTCTTCCTCGTCGAAAAGCTCCGAGGGTTGCCCTTTTTGAGACGAAGGCTTTCCTTTGGGCGCGGATGGGGCCGGCTCGAAGAGTAAATCTTCCTCGTCCTCGTCGCCATCAACTTCGAAGGAGTCCAACAGGTCGTCTTCTTCGGCCTTCAGACCGCTCTGTTTTGCCGGACCCACCGAGGGCTTTTGCGCCGATCTTGCCGGCGCAGACTCAAGTTCTTCATCCACATCGAAGATTTCGACGCCAAGGTCCAGGTCCTCGTCTTCGTCTATCGGCCTGTCCGGCATCTCGATTATGTCCTCGAGTTCGATTATATCATCGTCATCCTCATCGAGTTGCATATCAAGACTCCCCACAGGATCCGATTTCTCCTCGTAAAGGTTTCTTTGCTTGGCTTTTTTCATCCGCCCCTCTTAAACCGGGCATTCGATCCCGTCGTAATAGAAGAAACACATCCGGTCCGACAGCTTGGGAACCGATACCACGCATGAAATTGCCCTGTCAAGATTTAGCTTGGAGTCCAGGACAACTCGCGGGATGGTCGAATCAAATTTGGATTGTCTCCTTTTTTTAAACATTAGAAAAGAGCAATTCGGAAATGGTGTTTGCAAACGCGCCAAATTATGCTCTTATCCAACTGTTGCGGGCAAGCCGGTTTGTTCTCTCATACCAGGGTGGGTTCAAGATTTGCCTGATGGATTGCGCTTGGCTCCACCCATCCTCCCGCCATTGCCTCGGGGATGATCGCTCGCAGAGAAAATCCGCTTTTATTTTCCACCCGCGCGAGGAGGCGGAAATGTTTTTAAAATCCCTTAGCCGGATGCGCAAATCGGTTTCCTTTCGAATCGCCCTCTGGTATTCGATACTTTTCCCGTTGAGTTCCCTGTTGGTAATAGGGCTCTTTTACTTTCTGCTCTCATCCTACGTAAACCATAAAGACCGCCAGATTCTCCATGCCAAGCTCGACGAGTACGTAAGCCAGTACAACGAAGGAGGCATTAAGGCGCTCGACCGCGCGATTCGAAAAGACAGGGAGAAAGATAAGAGGGTCTCTTTTTTTGTTCGCATCGCCGGCCGCAACAACACCACACTATTTCTCAACCTGCCCGAATCGGAAACCGTTCGCGATTACAAATACCTCGAACACCCGACCTTTAGCCCCAAGTGGCTCGATCTGATAACCGGGATCGGCCATCGCACCGAGGAGATCTCGACCCTTCTACCCGACGGCTCGCTTCTCCAGGTGGGCAGAAGCGTCAAAAACAGGCAGATACTTCTCGATCGGTTTCGCGAAATCTTTGCCGGCATAATGATCCCGGTAATTCTTCTCGGTTTCGCCGGAGGGGCTTTCCTGTCCCATCGCGCGCTACGACCCCTTCGCGGCCTGATCGACATGGTGCGCTTCATCATCGAGACGGGCAAGATGCACAACCGGGTCCCGGAAAACCTCACGGGGGACGAACTAGAGGAGTTGATCATACTCTTTAACGGGATGCTCGAAAGAATCGAGACCCTCATAAACGGGATGCGGGCCTCTTTGGACAATGTGGCCCATGATCTGCGCACCCCCATCACACGACTTAGGAGCGTAGTCGAGGTCGCGCTGCAGACCGAACACGGGGCCGAGGGGCTAAGAGAGGCCCTCATGGACTGCGCCGAGGAATCCGAGCGCATCCTGACCATGGTAAACACTCTCATGGACATCTCGGAGGCAGAATCCGGGGTCATGAAGCTAAAGCTCGAAGAGGTAAACCTTCCGGATCTCTTTGAAGACGTCATCCAGCTCTACGAATATGTAGCCGAAGACAAGTACGTCGAGTTTTCGACTCAATGCCCGCCGGCCCTTACCCTTCGGGCCGATTCCAACCGTATCCACCAGGTCCTGGCCAATCTTGTCGATAACGCCGTAAAGTACACACCGCGCGGAGGCAGGGTGCATATCAGCGCGGAAAAAACCGACCAGGGAGTCTCGATAACCGTCGAGGATTCCGGGGAAGGCATCCCGGCCGAAGAGATACCGATGATTTGGGACCGCCTCTACCGGGTGGACAAGAGCCGCTCGCGGCGAGGCCTTGGACTGGGACTCAGCCTTGTCAAGGCGATCGTAGAAGCCCACGGCGGCGCCCTGGAGGTGGTGAGCGCTCCCGAGGAGGGCTCCCGTTTCACGGTGTGGCTGCCCTGCGGGGCCCACTCCTCGGCGGAGAGCCTGCTTCCCAATATTTCAGCGAAGTAATATTTTGGTAATTCCCTGGTAATACTGCGGATATATAATGAAGTCGCAAGTCCATGGAAAGCGCGGTTAACGCGAAAAGAAAGTAATTATGCCTGTAGTCACCATATCCAGAGGGGCATACAGCTCCGGCAGGGAAGTGGCGGAAAGACTCGCCGGCGCACTGCGCTACAAATGCATTTCCCGCGAGATCGTACTGAGCGCTTCCATGCACTTCAACATCCCGGAGATGACGCTCATCCGCGCTGTCCACGACGCCCCCTCGGTGTTTGACCGCTTCAGCTACGGAAAGCAGCGGTACGTGGCTTACGTGCGCCAAGCCATGCTGGAGACGGCCCAAAAAGATAACGTGGTCTACCACGGACTGGCCGGCCATTATTTCCTGCGCGGCATTCCTCACGTCATAAAGGTAAGGATCCTTGCAGACCTGGAGGATCGGGTGGCCGAAGAGATGAGGCGGGAGTATATCTCGGCCGAGGATGCCCGGCGGGCGCTCCTAAAAGATGATGAGGCCCGCGAGCGATGGAGCCAGTATATTTTCGGCATCAACGCCTCCGACCCGAGCCTCTACGACCTGGTCTTAAATGTCCGGTCCGTTACGGTGGACGAGGCCGTGGACATTATCGCGAGTGCTGTGAAGCTGCCCTGTTTTCAGCCCACATTGGAGTCCAGAAAAGCAATGCACAGGCTCTACGTGGCCGCCCGCCTGCAGGTGGCGCTCATGGAGGAAATCCCGTCCATAAAGGTCGACGTGGAAAACGGCAAGATAGTTGTCGTGGCCAAGGGCCATTGGGCACAGGGCAAAAAGCTGCTCGCCAAAATCGATCAACTGATAGATGTCGAAAAAGAGCAGGTAAGAATCGAGATGAAACTCTCAAACCGGTAAAAACGGTGAATGGTTACTGGTGAATGGTGAATGGTGAGTAGCTGGGCGCCCTTTCCATTCACCATTCACCATTCACTAAGGAAAAAGTCGCCCATCGCTTAGCTTGACCTTCTGAACGGCCTTTATATCCAGACCTTTTACACCCGGGATGGCCTTGGTGATTCTTTCCATCTCCGCGATCAGTTCCTTTTGCTCCTCCAGCGGGACCCGGGTTTCGAGTCGCACGAACCCGCTCGCGGCATGGACTTCGACATCGTGTTTGACATCGAGCAGCGCGGCCTTCACCTCCGCTGCAAGCGCCATGTCTTCGATGGCCCGCTGCGATTCGGGGGCAGTGCGGAACCGCTCCAGCCCCACGACCTGGCAAATCATGTCCGCGGCATCCTCGACCGTGATTTTCCTGATGTGGACCACCAGGTCGTAGAGGCTCGGGTCGGCCGTATCGATCCCGTAGAGATCCTGGCTCCATTTCCTGCGCTCTTCGTCATCGCTTTTTAGAATGCGCAGCGCTTCCTCCCGGGGCAGTCTCATCCGTTCCATCTCGGTCCGCACCCGGTCGTTCATATCGGCGATGATTCTGACCTTTAGGGCATGAGAGATGCCTTTTACGAAAAAATGACCCGCAAGGCCGTGATAGACAACGTTATCCGGGACGAATTGCTTGAGCATCGCCGCGCGGAAAGAAGCGATGTATTTTTCCTTCCCGTGGGTGAACCTTTCCAGAATCGAAGGAGCGTCATGAATGGCCCGGACGAGCCTTATTTCGGGAACGTTGAAATCCCGGGAAGCATCCAGCAGGACCTCGCGCGCAATACAGCGGTAACCAAGCTTTTCGGCGACAAGTCTTGCCACATCCTTGCCCTTGCTGTAAGAACCTCTTGAGATGGTGATTATTGCCATGAGCGGCTCCTCTCGCTTATTGTTACTTTATCCCTGATAATCTTCCATATTTTTTGTATCTGAACTTTGCCCGGTTTGCCAGAGCAAAAATAGGCAGTTTGACCGCTTTGCCTTGAAAAGGGGGTTTTCGCTCAATTTGCCTCCTGGCGTGCAGGATTTTGGCCGTTTAGACGGTATAGCTTCGGCCCGCCGTCGACTACGGCCGCCACCAGCCCTTCTTTTTCCATCACCTCCAGGCAGCCGCGCACCTCGGAAATCCCCATATAAAGCACGCCTGCGGCCGCAGCGCCCAAAAACATCCGCTCAAGGATTGCAAACTGGCTCATCCAGGGGGTGCCGGACTGTAATATCTCGACTATCCGCTGCCGTCTTCGCGCCCTGTTTCGCTTCAGCCGTCCGATCAGTTCCCCGGGCCTCAAACTGCGCGGTCCATGGCCCGGCAGCGCGCAACGAGCGGGCAGCGCCCCCAGGACCTCCAGCGTTTCCAGGTACTGCTCGAGGGCGAAATAAGCAGGCTCGCCCACCGGGGCTTCACACTCCGTTGAAATGTAGGGGACAATTTTTGCGTGCAGACTGTCCCCGGCAAAAAGAAGCCCCTGCGAATCATCGAAAAGACAGATGGAGCCAGCGGTATGTCCCGGAGTATGCAGGACCCTCAGCTCGAATTGGTCAAACGAAAGGAGCTCCCCGCCCTGTAAAAAAACCATCTCGGATATCGGCGAAAAGTTTCGCCGAAACCTGTCCAGGAGAACCCGGGTGGCCTTTGCGGCAATATTTTGCGAAACGCCTGCCTGCCCAAAAAAGTCGTGGAACCCCTCAGCCTTTTGCTTTCGCACTTTCTCGGACCACACGAGCATCCTTTCTTCCTCGCGCCGGTGGACGAAAACGGCGGCGCGGCCCAAAGCGGCCACCGCTCCGGCAAGTCCTGCGTGGTCCGCATGGCCGTGGGTAAGGATGATCCTTTCGATGTCTGCGATATCGGCGCCGAGTTCTCGCAGGCCGCTTTGCAGCCGCTTAAAAGCCTCCGGGGAATAGACGCCGGGGTCGATCAGCGTCGGGGTCGAACCAGGGATGAAGTAACAGTTGGTGGTTCCGGGCGAAAAAGGGACCGGAACCTCGATCATTTCGATTGTGGCCGGTTTTTTCATACGCTCCATTTTAGAGCTATCTCAGCTCGATGGTTCCCTTGTCCGCGCCGCCCGCCCGGCCAATAATTGCGGCATAAGCGACCCCGCCCGCCAAAAGATCGCTCAGAAAAGAGGCGGCCAGGTCCCCGGGCAGGGAAATGAGCAGCCCTCCGGACGTCTGGGCATCGGCTAGGAGATCCAAAAGCACGGGATCGATTCGCTCAGCCCCCAAGACATGGCGGGAGCAAAAACTCCGATTGGAAAAGCTGCCTCCGGGCACAAGCCCCATGCGGGCCGAATCCAGGGCTTCGGGAAGCAGCGGAACCTCGCCCACAAAAAGTGCGATCGCCACCTTGCTGCCTCTAGCCATCTCCAGCGCATGGCCCAGCAGCCCGAAACCGGTCACGTCCGTGCAGCCGTTTACCGGATAGCCGGACATGATTTCGGCGGCCTTCCGGTTAAGGGTCGCCATGACTTCCACGGCCCGCCTTTGCGCCTGCTCCGATAGAAGACCCGCCTTGATAGCCGTTGCCAGCACGCCGGTCCCAAGCGGTTTTGTCAAAATGAGCGCATCCCCCGGCTTTACCCCGGAGTTTGCGATCACCCTATCGGGTCGCACTACCCCTGTCACCGAAAGCCCATACTTTATCTCCGGGTCCTCCACGGAGTGTCCGCCAACCAGCACCGCCCCCGCTTCATGCACCACATCCAACCCGCCCCGAAGGATTTCTCTTAAAACCGCCTTATCCATGGTCTGTACGGGAAAGCACACCACGTTCATCGCCGTAAGCGGGCGCCCTCCCATCGCGTATACATCGCTTAGCGAATTTGCCGCCGCAATGCGGCCAAAATCGTACGGGTCGTTTACGACCGGGGTTATGAAGTCGATCGTTTGAACCAACGCCATATCGTCTGTAAGACGATACACCCCCGCATCGTCGGAAGTCTCTCTACCGATCAAAAGATTGGGGTCTTTTTCAAGAGGCAGCCCTTCCAGAATTTCCGCCAGGTCTCCCGGACCTATTTTTGCCGCTCAACCGGCGGCCCGTACCGTCTTCGCCAGTTCCACAGGGCTCGAGCCCACTTTCTTCTCCTTTATGGTAAAGGGGGTTACATTACACTAATGACCTTGTCCGCCATCTGCATCGCCGTCACAACATCGAGCATGTTGGTTGTCTCGCCGACCTGCTTTTTATCCAGAATCCGGAAGTGATCGAGACAGGTTCCGCAGACCAGTATGGTTACTCCGTTCCTTTCGAGGGACTGAAGTTCGGATAGACTCTCGGCGCCTTCCACCGCCAGTTTTACCCCTCCGTTTAGAAGGATAATGCGCCAGAGCTCAGGGGCCATTTCCTTTAAAGTGGCGATGAAATTTTTGATGAGCTTGCGGCCAAGCGTGTCGTCTCCCTTGCCCATTGTGTCGGTTCCAACGACCACCGCGACCTTGTCTCGGGTATCCGGATTTTCCGTCCCCTCCAGGCTCTCGCAGGCAGAAGCCGACTCCTCCCGGGTTGCTCTCACAGTGAAGCCGCCTTGCTCCTCCTCAAACTCCGTTTTATAACCCATCCGGGACAAAAACCGGCCAACATTTTCCCTGGCCGCCCGGTTGTCCACCAGAACGCACAGACTGGCAACCGAGCCCCCCTCAATTATCTCTTTTGCTTTAAGAACCGGTCCGGGACAAGACATCCCGCGACAGTCAACTACCTGCTCACTCATTTGCTCCCCCCAACCCGGAAACCTCTCGATCAATTCATGCAACACCCATCCGTGATGGAACACACTTTCCACCACTATAAACTATAAATTGATCCATTCTATCTTTCAAATAGATAATTCCGATACATGGAAGAAACGGGGCCGCTACTCCCAGATACCCCTGTCCGATTTTTTGAGATCAACATAGCCGATCCCGCCTTTTTCGTTTACAAAAGAGCTAAGCAGCCAGCTCACAAGGCTTATCACCAGGGAGCCGAAAATCGCGGCAAAAAAGCCTGAGACATGGAAGCCGGGGACCACCCCAGAAACCATCAGCAGGAGCAGCGCGTTGATTACGAAGGTAAAAAGGCCAAGGGTCAGGATATTTATCGGCAAAGTGATGATGAGCAGTATTGGCCGAAACAGGGCGTTTAGCACGCCAAGGACCATCGCGGCGAAAAAGGCGGAAAAAAAGCCCCTCACATGGATACCGATTCCCAGGTATGAGGTGAGGATAATCGCAATGGTCAGCAGAAGCCATCGTACCAGAATACCTTTCATTTTTCCGTCCCCCTTTGAGTAAAAGCGTTTTTTCCGGCGCGAGCCTGAAGGCTCACAATTATTGTAGCGCGATGGCTTTTTCCGGGCACATCTCCTGGCAGCAAAAGCAACTGATGCAGAGGTCGGGATCGACTACCGGGATGGCGCCCGTCATCATGAGGGCGCAGACCGGGCACTGATCGACGCAGGTTCCGCAGCCGGTGCAAAGCTCGGGGTTCGCCCGGGGGCGCAGGACCGCGCGGCTTTCAATCAGCTCGCGGACCGCCGGGTTCTCGGAATTGGCCTCTCCGCCAAGGGGCGGGAGTTTGAAGCCAGGGATCGGTTGCAACTCCCCGATGAGGTCGATTCCTCCCGGGTCGAAGTCGCCAAGGCCAAAGTCGCGGGCCTTTTGGAGAAAGCCAAGCCTTGCGGGATCGCACCCCATAAGGAGCGCTACGACCGAGTCCATCGCAACGCCGTTATCGGCGGCAAGGATTAGTCCTATGTCTCGCAGTTCGATTGAAGCCGGCCCGTTTCCCTCCATCCCGACTATGGCGTCCATGATAAAGAGGTCGGGAACCCGCAGCCCGAAGACCTGGACCATCATGTCGCAAAACCTGGCGGGACTGCCGGCGGCCTTGTGGAGCATGGCCTTTTGCGCGCCGGGCAGGTAGCCGTAGGAGTTTTTAAGCGCCCCGGAGATGACTGTAAGACCATGGGTCTTAAACTTGGGGAGGCTGATCAAGACATCGGCTTCCAATACGGCCCGCGAGACGCTTACAGCGGCCATGAACTCGGGGTTGAAATCGACTTTTACCGAATCGAGTCCGATGTTTTGATACCGGCCAAGGGCTGCGGCCATCAGACCCGTTTTGGTGAAGCTTTCCTCGTTTGCGCCGTAGCTAAACATCCCCGGGTTATCGCCCACCACAATCGAGGCCGGGGAAAGCTCTTCGACCTTTTCGACCACCGCGCGCAGCACCATCGGATGGGTGACGATGGCTTCATCGGCCTCGGAAACTCTTAGCACGTTGGGCTTTATCAAGACCTTTTTGCCGGCGATTTCGACCGGAAAAAGTTCGAACGCCCGGTCGACGGCCTCCCGGACATTGTGATACCCGGCAGGATGAATCAGTACTTTGGACATTTTCCCTTCTCCTTTCAGCACCTCAACTGTGCCAGTTCGGTTTTCGCTCCAGCCAGCCGGAAACGGTTTGCTCTATCCACCCCTCAAGAGGCCTGGCCATGTAGAAAGTCGGGTACAGGAGGTCGTCTTCGGGCAAGACGACTCCCTCTGCGACCGCTGCGGCGGCCAGGGCGGTATGCGGATAAAGCCGGATTCCGGTCGTAACCTTTACCCCTTCCAGTTCGAGGGAATCGGCAAACTCAAGGCTTTCTTCGACGGTTTGCCTCGTTTCCCCGGGTCCTCCAAGCAAAAGAAAACCCATCCGACTTATGCCGTATTTTTTAAGCAGCCCGGAAACCCCGCGCACCTCTTCGGGACGGAACCTTTTGTTCATCGCGCTCAATATTTTTTGAGAGCCGCTTTCAAACCCCAGGCTCACTTCCACGCACCCCGCCCGGGCCATGCTTTCCACCAGTTCCTCCCCCACCATCCAGGGATAGAGGATGCAGCGCCACTGTATGCCGGGCGCTCGCTTGGCCATCAGATCGCAAAGACTTCGGGCGTATGATGGCGGAAAATTAAAGGTATTGTCCACGAAGAAAAAATTCGAAAACCCCGCCTCTTTAAACCGGCAAATCGAATCGACCGCTATCTCGGGGGACCTTTTTCGAAGAATACTCCCCTCTATGGCCGCCGTCGAACAGTAGCTGCACCTCATGGGGCAGCCCCGGCGGGTCTGGAAGGGAAGCCATACCTTCTCCTCTCCCGACTGCGTGGGGAAAAGGGCGCCGGGAACGGGAAGGGCGAAATCGTCCAGCCTTTTCAAGTCGCCGGTTTTAACCCCGCCGCCGGCAAAACCCGGTAAATATAGGCCGGGAATGTCCGAGAGCTCTTCCTTTCCAGACTTTCCGGACATTTTATCCAGAAGCTTTACAAAAGCCCCTTCCCCCTCGCCCCGTATGCCCATATCCGCGCCCAGGAAGGCGAGCGCGCTTCGGGGGTAAATGGAGTAGCCCGCCCCCCCGAGCACGATGGGCGCCGAGGTTAGGGCCCGGCAGCCATCGACCACGTTTTTTACGGCTTTTAGCAAAAATTTCGGCGCCTTCCTGGACTGATCGTCGATGTTTCTAACCGAAATGCCGATAACCTCGGGATCGAAATCTCGGATGGCCCCTTCGAGGTCTCTCCCTTCGAGATCGTCTGTGGTCATGAGGTTTACAACCCGCGCCTCATGGCCCGCCCGCGCGGCAGCCTCCGCCACGCAAGCGAGGCCCAGCGGCAAAACGGGCATCTGGAGCTGTTCGGTATTGGCCGAAATAAGCAGTGTTCGCATGGGTCGCCTCCCTCCTTTACGGAATGCTTTTGGGGTCGGCTATGGTAACATTTTTTTAAAAGTTGCAGGAAGGCTGTTTTGAAAAGGAGTGGATGGAGTAAATATCAATGAAAACCCACCTGCGAATCTCGTCAAAAACCTACAAATGAAAGCATCTTTTAGTTATTGGGTACTAAATATACCAAATATCTACCCACAATTATCGCTGTTTACAATTAAAATCAGATGTGCCAATAGATTGCGATCCAAAAATCAGCAGTTATTCGACAATCACTATTTTCAAAAAAGGAGAGGTTTGACTATGAGGGGAGAAAAGAGTTTTTTCGGGAATTTTTTCTTTGGTGCATTCATTTTAGCCATGATCTGCGTTACCGCAATAATAGGGCGCTCCAGTGATGTATCGGCTCAACAAGCCTCAGATGTCCTTCTCCATAGCTTCACAGGAACTGATGGAGATTCCCCGTACTACTGCTCGCCCACCATCTCCGGTTCAACCCTTTACGCAACGACCGCTGGGGCCTGGGGCAGCTTGGGCACTATTGTCAGTATGGGCACAGACGGATCAGCAATTCCCGGTATCGAATGAAAAAATAGCTCACGCACTGTCAAAAGCGGTATTTGCCGGTGTCGGGTTCCCGGGATCAGGCACGTCACAAAAGTTCGATGCGCTCAGGTCCCCAATTCATCGAGAAAAGCTCGCAAA
>JARLHO010000118.1 GCA_031292215.1 Syntrophobacteraceae bacterium
CATCTAGACCCCACTCCTGATGGTTGTCTCGGCCATGGAGCGAAGTGGATGAAATGCAGGTTCTTGGTAATTTTTCTGAATTTTTTTATGACTATGTTCCGCTTTGGTCGCTTTGGGCCGAGCGCTATATCGAATATCCAGCCCTCAATCCTTTCGTGGTCTGCTGGTGTCGCGACTGGACATGAGGATCGGTCGCAGACCCGACCGCGCCTGCGTTATTTGCACCTGCCGCTCGAAAAGTCGGCGAGCCACAGTCCGCAATAAAACGGAAGCCCTTGAGTGCCCCCCTGGCCTGTAGGTTGGGCTAAGCCGGAGCGCAGCCCAACAAAAATGGCGTGTCCCCCCTCTTTCGACCAAAGCCGTTTCACCCCTCGGATGCGCTTTCAAAACGCAGTGCGCCACATTTGACAATAGCTCGTAATGGAGCTATCTATACTTCTCCCCGTGTTCCCACGTTACGGGCAAGACATGACTGAAAGGTCCGTAGGAGTCGATTCTGGCCACTATCACAATATCCAGAGGTTCTTATCACAAAGGCAAAGAGGTGGCCCAAAGGGTCGCCGAGAGACTGGGCTACCGCTGTATTGCCCGCGAGGTGATACTCGATGCCTGCAAAGAGTTCAATATTCCTGAAGTTCAACTCCGCCGAGCAATTCATGACGCCCCTTCCATTCTCGAAAGGTTCACTCACGGCAGGGAAAAATTTATTGCCTTTTTCAAGGCGACCCTCTTGAGCCACCTGTTGACGGATAATGTCGTCTATCACGGTCTTGCCGGCCACTATTTCGTAGAACCAGCCATTCACGTTCTAAAGGTCAGAATTATCTCCGATATGGAGGACCGGGTCAGAAGCGAGATGGAACGCGAAGGGGTATCTCGGGAGGAAGCGTTGCATATTCTATCCGGAGACGATCACGAGCGCCGGAAATGGGGCCTGAGTCTTTATGGAATCGACACCGCCGACCCTTTCTTCTACGACCTGGTGATCCATATCAGGGAAGGGACCACAGTGGAGCATGCCGCTCGTATAATATGCGAGGCCGCGGCCTTCAACGGGTTCGAAAGGGACGCCAGGTCGCAGAAGGCCATCGAAAGGCTGGCTTTTTCGGCCAGAGTAAAGGCTGCCCTCGTAAGGGTCGATCCGGATGCCGAGGTGAGCGCCAATAACGGATTTGTGCGCGTAAATGTCAAGGTCCCCGTTGAGGAGGAAGATGATATCGTCGCCGAACTGCGACGGGTCGCGGAGGCTCTCCCGGGCGTAGGCCGGGTCGATATCAAGGTGAACCACAGGATCAAGTGGAGCGACGGCAGGCTTTTCCCTTAGTGACTGATGACTGGTCAGGGGCAGTGAATAGTCACTAACGATTGGTTTTTCTACTCGCTACTCGCTACTCGCTACTCGCTACTCGCTACTAACTACTCGCTACCTTCCTTTGGCACAAGGACCGCGATAGGCTCCTTTATCCCCGGGTTTTCCGAAAAGCTTCTAAGCCGCTCGCGAAAAGTGAGGTTGACAATATAGCCCCTGGCGGCGAGCATACGCCCGTTTTGAAGAAAAACGTCTTCCGAAAGCACCATCCCGTCCCGCAGTTCCGAGGCGCCAAGGTGTGCTTTTGTAAACATCGTTTCGGTCTTAACTACCTCTGCAAGCGCGGAGAGCACCAGGGGATCGTAGAGGCCGGGTCTTGCCTTCAACTGCTCCACCGCCCCGACTTTATCATGCTCTCTGGCAACCAGTGTGTCGAAGTCCAGGACAACTCTTAGAACTCGGGCGCCCTGGGGAATTTCCTCGCCGCTGCGCGGGTCGGAGGGGGCGCCGGAGCCATCAAAATTTTTTTGCTGAAAGGCTATTATTTCCGAAATGGTCTCCATCTTCGGAATATGGGCCAGTAGATCCGATGCTATAAACGGGTGCATGGCGAAAAGCTGCTCCTCTTCCCCGGTGAGTTCCTGGCCAACGTAGAGCTTCTTTAGAGTATCCTGGGGTAGAATGACGCACCCGATCTGAGACAGGGAGGCCGCCGTGTCGAGTTGCCAGAGGTTGGCGACCCGCATCCTCTTTCCTATGGCTCGAGCATAGTGTCTTATGCGCGAGGCCCTCCCGAAGGCCTCCGGGTTTACCAGTTGGAGTATCTCCGAGAGCACCCTCACGCATCCGCGCAATGTGTTTTCGAGCAGTACCCGCTCGGCTGTGATCAGGCTATATTGCCTCACCCCATCGGAGATCGCCTGGAGAAGATCCTCTGCTTTGCATGGTTTGGTCAAAAATCGGAAAATATTTCCCTGGTTTACGGCATCGACGGCGGTTTCCAGGTCGGCATAACCGGTCAGCAGCATGCGTACGGTCTCCGGGGCCGTTTCACGCGCCCTCGAAAGAAATTGAATGCCGTCCATCCCCGGCATGCGCAGGTCCGAAACTATCACCGAAAAAGGGCCATTGTGCTTTAGGAGCTCCAGCGCCTCACTGCCGCTTTCCGCTGTCTCCATGGCGAGAGTTCTTTTGTATTGTCGCCTGAATCCGTCCAGTATGTTGGTGTCGTCATCGACAAAAAGTATTTTTGCGTCCATCGCCCAGCGCCTTTCCCGAAGAGTCCCGAGGTACTGTCAGGCTCTCTTGTATCCTCTCGGAGATCCCGAGCTTTTCCAGATAGCCGATGTCTAGTCTGTCCCTGTTGCTCTCGCCCCGAGAGTCGTGTTCGGCGCAGTCGGCAAGGTGTACTGCGGTCAGGGTGCTAAAGACGGTGTTCAAACACTTGCCGGGAAAGTGATGGTAGGCGATTGCTTCCACCATGGAGCCGGAAAGCCCCCATATGCCCATGAGATAGGCCCCCACATGGGCGTGGGTCGTTGATAACGCCGTTTGCTCGGCTTCCCATAGAGTGCACTCGGTTTCACCGCTCAAAGCTATAATTTCGCGGTATTTGCCGGGTAGTTTGTCCAGAAGGATCAGTTTGCCCACATCGTGTAAAAGACCGGCCGTAAAAGCCTCGTCAATCTGGTTTTGCGCGAGATCTTCCTGCGTTGCTATGCTCCTTGCGATCATCCCGGTTAGAAGGCTGTGATCCCACAGCGTCGATACCGAGGGCATGCCGGGCCGATCGAACTCCGAAAATATTTTTACCGAAAGAACAAGCGCCTTTATGGTTTCCAGTCCGATCAGGTTGACCGCTCTCACTGTACTGGTGACTTTGGCGGCAAGACCGAAAAAAGCGGAGTTTACCAACTGGAGAAGCTTTGCCGACATTCCGGCGTCTTTAGAGATGATTTCGCCGATCCTTTCAAGAGAACCGTCTTCGGAGTTAGCCTCTTCGATAACCTCTTTGTACAGCGTGGGCAGGCTGGGAAGGGAATCGATGCTGGAGACAATTTCGACAAGAGATTGGTCTTCTAGCAACTCCCGCATGGCGCATGCCCGAGACACGATGGCCTTTAGCGCTTCGCCGTCACAGGGCTTGGAGAGAAACTGGTGGGCAAGGCCCAGCGAACTCAATATCAAATCTCTGTCGGAATGGCCGGAGAGAATAATTCGTACGACTTGAGGATGCAGCGCCTTTACCTTTTCCAATAGCTCGCACCCATCCATGCCCGGCATGCGCATGTCGGTCACCATCACATCGAATGGTTTGCCCTCTAAAATTTCGAGGGCATGCTGAGCGCTTGGGCAAAATTCCATTTCCCATTCCGGGCGCACGCCTCGAAGGACCCTCCGCAGGCCGTCCAGTACATTAGGTTCATCATCTACGAAAAGGATTTTCTTTTTCATGGGGGTTTTCACTTTAAATCGGCAATTTTATAATAAAAGTTGTACCCTCGCCCAACTTGGACTCGAAGTCGATGGTCCCGCCATGCTTTTTTACAATAACCGAATGAGAAATGGCCAGACCTTGACCCGTACCTCTCCCAACGTCCTTGGTCGTGAAAAAGGGATCGAAAATCCTGGACCTGATATCTTCCCTTATTCCGTTGCCGTCATCGCTTATGCGGATCTCGACAAAATCGCCGTCCCTGCGCGTGCTGACGCCGATTGATCCCTTTTGCCGCGATCCGTCGCCCACTTTATCCGCTATCGCATGAGAAGAGTTGATAATCATGTTCAATATGACCTGGTTGAACTCGCCCGGCAGGCAATGGACAGGGGGCAGGGCAGGGTCGAAATCCCTCGATACGCTCGCCACGTACTTCCATTCGTTGCGGGCGACGGTGATTGTGTTCTCGATCGCCTTGTTGATGTCTATGCCCGTTTTTTCCTCCGTTCCCGGATGGGAGAATTCCTTCATGGAGCGCACTATCCGGGTTATTCGATCGATTCCCTCAAGTGACTGGTGTATCGCGCCGGGGATTTCCTGCCGGAGAAAATCGAAGTCTATCTGCTCCTGCGCCTCCGCGATGGTTTGGATAAGGGGCTCTGCGGGATTTTTCGCCCGCAGGCCGCAGAGCAATTGGTCGTAGAGAAGATGGACCCTTTCAAGGCTTCCAAACGCGCTGTCCAGAAAACGGGTATTGTCTGCGACGTACTGTGTGGGAGTGTTTATTTCATGAGCGATTCCGGCTGCAAGCTGACCGATGGATTCAAGCTTTTGGGATTGAGCGAGCTGTCTTTCCATCAATTTGTAGTCGGTTATGTCCGTGCCCAGTATTATGAGGCCCGCTCTTTGGGACATCACGTCGTCTACGGGATTAAAAATCAGATCCAGCATTCCATCCATGCCGTTGCCGCGGGTGAACCGAACTTCGTTTAAACGCTTTGAAAGATGTTTTGCTCCGCATAGATGAATCGCTTCGTTTATCTTCTCGGATTCCCAGGCTATCGGGCATTCGGAAATTTTTTTCCCGAGGGACTCCTCCGCGTTTATGCGCAGAATGGATTCGGCCAGCGTATTCCACCTCTTTATTGTCCCATCGGTTGAAACTTCGATCAGAATGCAGGGTATGGAGTATAAAAAAGCCTCGATTTCCCTGTGCGCATCGGAGAGCTCAGCCTGCATCTGGCCGCGTTCGGCTATCTCCATGGTCAACCGTTCATTTACCTTTGTCATCTCGGTAAGCGAGAGGCCGATCTTTTGGTTCGCCTCCTTTAACTCCCTGAATATTCTGCGTTCCCCGTCCAATCGAACTATCTTCGCCTGCAGTTCCTCAAGGGAGAGCGGTTTTGCGATAAAATCGACCGCCCCGGCCTTTATGACGTCGCTGTAGGAGTGATCGCCCATAAAACCCGACATTATCATGGTAGCCACGCGGGGAAACCTTCTGCGGATTTCTCCGACAAGTTCCAGCCCGTTTAGCCCGTTCATGCGTATGTCGGAGATCACGAGGTCGAAATGATCCTCGCCAAGCATTTCCAGGGCCTCGGAAGCACTCGTGACCGATTGGCAGAAGTAGTCGAGTCTTTGAAGAAAACTCTTTACTATAATGCCTATCGATTCTTCATCGTCGACGATTAGAATTTTTTCTATCTCTCCGGTTTTCATGACGTCTTTTTCTTGTCCAAAACCGCTCTGGCCATGGCTGCGAGTTTCTTTAGAGTCACAGGTTTCAGCAAAAAACCGGCGATTCCCATCTCCTTTGCCTTCTCGGCATCGATTTTTTCACTGTAGCCGGTCATAAGTATTATCGGAATTTCGGGGGCCAGCGCGGAAAGCTCACGGGCAAGGTCCACCCCGGTAAAATGAGGCATGGTCATATCGGTGATCACGAGCTCAAAAGCTCTGTCCTCGGGCTTATGTCTTAGCGCCTCGAGCGCCTCCAGCCCGTTTGTTCGAAACACAGCGTGGTATCCGAGCTCGGTTAGCATCTGCTGCGTCATTTCGGCCAAAACCGGCTCGTCGTCTACGACCAGGACCCGCTCGATCCCGCAGGGAAGAGTGAAGGGCTCTCCATCGGCCTTGGGCGCACAGTCTGTTTGTATTACAGGGAAAAGCACGGTGAAGGAGCTGCCTTTGCCCGGAGCGCTCTTAACGCTTATGGCGCCCCCGTGGCTCCTCACAACGCCGTGGACTACCGAAAGACCCAGCCCCGTCCCTTTGCCCTTTTCTTTGGTAGTGAAAAAAGGGTCGAAAATGGAATCGATTATCGAGGGATCGATGCCGTGTCCGGAGTCCCTGACCGTAAGCTCGACGTATCTTCCCCTCGGCAGCCCTTTTTGCGAAGCGGCCGGCCCGGCGTCCAACTCTTTGTCCGCAAGCGTTACCTCGAGAACCCCTCCTGCGTCCTCCATCGCATGGGCTGCGTTGGTGCACAGG
Organism: Syntrophobacteraceae bacterium; assembly: GCA_031292215.1. Classification (GTDB taxonomy): domain Bacteria; phylum Desulfobacterota; class Syntrophobacteria; order Syntrophobacterales; family Syntrophobacteraceae; genus SbD1. The sequence goes on from JARLHO010000118.1 coordinate 6,240, forward strand.
TTCATGAGCACCTGGTGCATCTGGGTCGGATCGGCAAGTATGGCCGCATTGCTTGCCACATCGGTCTTTATCTCGATTGTCGAGGGTAAGGAGGGGCGAAGGATGCGCATTGCCTCCTTAACGATAGTCCCCGGGTTTAGCACCATCTTTTGCTGTTCGGTCCTGCGGCTGAATGCCAGAATCTGCTGCACCAGCTCCTTTGCCCGGTGGGTGGCCTTTAGCACCTCTTCGAGCTTGGTGTGCGCGGGTTTTCCCGACTGCGAATCATAAATCCCCAGTTGGGTGTAGCCCATGATGATCCCAAGGATATTGTTGAAGTCGTGGGCGATCCCGCCGGCAAGCGTTCCCAGCGCCTCCATCTTTTGAGACTGGCGAAGCTGATTTTCCAGTTGCACCTCGCGGGTTACATCCCGGTGAATGGAGATATAATTTCTTATTGCCCCCGAATCGTCGCGGATCGCCGAGGCCGTAACCTCGGCGTCGTATTCGCTCCCGTCTTTCTTCTTATTGGTAATGCGCCCCGACCACGTCTCGCCCCTGGAAAGCGTCTCCCGTACGTACCGGTAGAAGCTTTTGCCGTGCCTGTCGCTTTTTAGCTCCCTTGTGTGCATCCCGACAATTTCATCTCCCGAATATCCCGTGATGCGCTCGAATGCCGGGTTGGCATACTCGATTTTCCACTTCGCATCGGTTACGATTATACCTTCGGCAACCTGCTCGATGGCTTTTGCCAGAAGCGCCCGCTCTTCTTCGGCGCGCTTTCGCTGGGTTATATCGCGAATCAACCCGTCGACCCCCAGGATGTTTCCTTCCCTGTCTTTGCGGAAACTGCTCGTAACCGCTACGCTAACCGGCGAACCGTCCCTGTCTCGAACCGAGACTTCATAATCGCGCACCAGGCCGTCGCGCCGGATGAGTTCCAGCATTTTGGCTCGTTCCTTCGGATATATCCAGAAATCCTCTATGTTCTTGCCCACGAGTTCCTCAACGGACTCTTCGTAAAATTTTGAAGCCGAAGGGCTGGCCATCGTGATCCGGCCGTTTAGATCGGTGCGGTAGAAAACGTCCTGCATATTTTCCAAAACGCTCCGGTAGCGTTCCTCGCTGTCGCGCACCATTTCCTCGGATTCTCTCAATTCCTGTTCGATCCGCTTGTGCTCGGTAATGTCAATTGCAACGCCAAGAACGGCCTCGATATTTCCCCCGTTGGTGCGAAAAGGAACCTTGGTGGTCTGGAGATAATACGAATTCCCTTCGGAGTCGCTGCAGGTCTCTTCAGGAATGAAAAGAGTTTTTCCGCTTCGTATCACTTCGCGCTCATCCTGGAGCATCCGCTCGACCTGGTTTCGGTTCGGGTCCAGGTCGGCGTGATTTTTCCCCGTCAGCTCTCCTACCGTCGTATTGTATCTTTGGGCAACGGCCCGGTTTGCCAGCAGATATTTCCCGTCCCCGTCCTTTACGAAAATCATGTGGGGCACAAGGTCGATTATCTGGCGCAGTCTGGCCTCGCTGTTTTCCAGAACCCGCTCCGTGTTTTTGCGCTCGGAAATATCGAGCATGACACCGACAATGGCTGCCGTTTTGCCCGAAATATCGGAAAAAGCATGCTTGGTAAACAATATGTCGCGAAGGTTTCCGTCCGCGTGCCGGAATGTAGCCTCGTACTGCTTTACCCCGGGACTGTTTAAAAGCTCCCGGTCGGCCTCATGGTATATCCGGGCAAGCTCTGCGGGGGCGATATCGTAGACCGTCCTGCCGATGATTTCCTGTTTGGATTTCCCTGTGTAGATTTCGAAGCCGGAGTTGCAGTCAAGATAAATTCCGTTGATATCTTTACAATAAATTGGGTATGGAATAGTGTTTGTAATCATCTGCAGAAGGTCTAGCCGCTTTTGTGCAGCCATTGCTTTTCGCTTTTGCACGCTCAGTATGATCGGGATCAGAAGCCCTGCGGTGATCAGGGCCGAAATCAGGGCTGATAAAAGAGCAGGGGGCATGGCTAAATCCGTGGCTCCCGGAAATCGCGCGGAGCGCAAAAAATTCCAGTTAAATCTGACAAAAGGAATGATTGCCCCGAGTATGGCGGCCGCCAGGGCGAGCAGCCGGATTGGAGCCTTCGTTCCTTGATCGATGATTGTCTTCCTGTTCACACGTGCTTCCTTGCGGACAGGTGAGTGGCGCTCTGTAAGGGCGAAACCGCCCTGGAGCAGCTAAACAAACCTGCAAAATTCGCAAAAATCCCTCACCTTGACGATCTCTTTGTGTTGACCGCTAAATGTCAAGCCGGTTTCCGTGATTCTTTCCACCTGCTTGATCTTTGCTACCACAGCCTCGATCTTTTCCACAGTCACGTCATTTGGAAGTTCAAACGTCAATCCGAGGCTGCTTCCCTTCGTGGCTCGCACCCGTTGGCTGAATGTGAGGCGGCATCCTCCTCGGCTGATATCGGTCATTTTTGCCGCAACCGATTGCCCGTCGCCCAGGGTGACACGCGTTTCGATGTCGACCTTGACCCGGGTGTGCTCCCTTATGCGCCGGATCTCCACCTCCCGTGGATATTCTATGGCGACGATATCCTCCATCAACCGGTTGCGGTATCTGCTGTAGAATATGTAGAGGTAATCGTCGCAAAGGCACGAACACAAAAGAGTCTCGTCCAAGACCGCCGCGACCCTGTCGCTTATCTTAATCGCCGGCTCGGTAATCAGAATGAACCGGCCGTGCACCGCTCCAATAACCTTGCACGAGGCGATTCGCGCAGGGGCCGAGGGCGATCGCACGACCATCGCGTCGCCAATATTTAGAGGGACCCTGATCTCTTCAACCTCTTCAGGCTCGGCGTTCCAGGCGTGCGGCTCACTATTTTTCGGGGTTGATCTCAATGCCATTTCTTTTTTAGCTCCATCTAGCTTGTCCTCGTTGCTTGCGATCGGACCAGCGGCCGGACGGGGGCTCACTCGCTGTGCCTCTTCTTTTCATGAAGGATGGAATTCCTGGAAGCGTCGGCAGAAAACTCGTCCGGATAACACGTTAGATCGGTATAATTTCGAAAGGCCTTGAGCGCTTTTTAAGGATTACGAAGGGCCTAACCCCTAAAAAAACACTCTGGCGGTCGAGGATGTATTCTAGCTCATCTTGACTAATTTCAGCGAGTCCTTTATCTCAAGAAATCGACTTTTACGCTCGGGAATCTCGCGGGAAGGTTTTTTGCCCGTGAGAAAAAGTCGGCCCGGGGGCGCCGCGCTTTACCCCGATGTTTTTGGGGAGGGGGCGCACGAAAAGGAATGGATAAGGAGGGGAAACGATGATCCCGATTGGACCGCTTATGAGAGAGCACCGGCTAATCGAGCAGATGATCTCGCTTATGAAGGCCGAGGTCTTAACAATCGCTTCAAACCGTCAGGCCAATCCGGCGTTTATAGAAAACGCCGTTGATTTTTTCAGGACCTACGGGGACCGCTGTCACCACGGAAAAGAAGAAGAGATACTGTTTGCCCGATTAAGAGGCAAAAAACTCAGCCCGGCCCACGAGCGAATCGTCTCCGAACTGCTCGAGGATCACAGGCTCGGGCGGCAGACCGTGGGCGAGTTGCTCGATGCCAACGATCGGTACAAAAGCGGCTCTGTTGCTGCCCTGGACGACCTGGGGAGCCTCCTTGGCCTGTTGGTCGCTTTTTACCCGGAGCACATCGCCAAAGAGGATAAAACATTTTTTTCCCCCTGCATGGAGTACTTTACAAAACCGGAACTCCAAACCATGCTCGCAGAGTTTTGGGAATTTGACCGGAAGCTGATTCACGAAAAATATGGCAGTATGGTGGCAGAACTCGAAAAAAGGTTGCAACCCGAAAGGGTTGCAAATAACCTCCAACCTTTTAACCGAAAAGCCCCGGACCTTGTATGAAAAAAAACGCCATAGGGATTGATCTGGGAGGCACTAAAATTGCCCTGGGCAGGGTGGACGAAGAGGGCGCCCTGCAAGAGCTTGTCCGCTACCGGACACGGACACAAGATGGATATGGCGCCGTAATCGCTCAGGTGGTCGAAGGGGTCCGGCGACTGGCGAAAGGCGCCGAGACTCGGGTCTCGGGGATAGGGATCGGGGTGGCCGGACAGGTGGATCCTGCGAGTGGGGCGGTTATCTTCGGGCCAAACCTCGACTGGCATGACGTACCGCTTCGGAAAGACTTGGAGAAGGCGTGCGCCATGCCCGTTGTGGTGACCAACGATGTGCGGGCGGCCACGTGGGGCGAGTGGCTTTTCGGCGCGGGCCGGGGAGTCCGGGACCTTGTCTGCGTCTTTGTGGGAACCGGCATCGGAGGCGGAATTGTTTGCGGCGCAAAACTGCTTGAAGGGTGCAGCAATACGGCGGGGGAGATCGGCCACATAAGAGTTGACGTAAATGGCCCTCTTTGCAACTGTGGCGCCAGGGGCTGCATGGAAGCTCTGGCGGGCGGATGGGGGTTGGCGCGAAGCGCCGGCCAATCCGTTGCGGCCGATCCGGTTCGGGGTCGCAAAATCTTGGAGATGGCAGGTGGAAACCTTCAAAATATCAGTGCGAAGATCGTGGTGCAGGCCTGGCGAGAGGGCGACCCGCTGGCTCTTGGGGTGATTGAGGCGGCCATGCGGGCCCTTGGCGCCGGTGTGGCTACCCTGGTAAACGCGATAAACCCTTGCATGATAATCCTTGGGGGCGGCATTGCGGAGGGTATGCCCGAACTTCTTTCGCGCGTTGAAAGCGAGGTGCGGGGAAGCGCTCTTCCAGCCGCCACAAGCCGCCTGGTCTTTCGTGCCGCAGAGCTTGGAAACCAGGCCGGAATTATCGGCGCAGCGGCCCTTGCCATGAAGTGCGTCGGGGTGAGTGTGTAAAAACGGCCTGAAATGAACCGATTTGTCCTTTTTCCCCGCAGAGTTTAGGCCCTTGAGCCTTGCGCCGCGAGATAGCGACAGGATATGTCTAAAATGAAAAATCTTCTTTCCGCGTCCATTCTTTCGGCCGATTTCGCCAGGCTGGCCGATGAGGTCCAGGCCGTTGAGGCCGCCGGGGCCGACTGGATACACGTCGATGTGATGGACGGCCGTTTTGTGCCAAACATAACCATCGGCCCGTACATGGTGGAGGCGCTTCGAAAAGTCACTCGCCTCCCCCTGGACGTTCACCTGATGATTGAAGACCCCGGCCGCTACGTCGAAGATTTCGCCAAAGCCGGGGCGACGCTTATCGGCGTCCATGCCGAAGCCTGCGTGCACCTGCACAGGGTCATTCAGAATATACGCGAACTCGGGGCCAAGCCCTGCGTCGCTATAAATCCGGCCACCCCGCTGTGTATGGTCGAAGCGGTCCTCCCCGATGTGGACATGGTGCTGCTGATGACCGTAAACCCCGGGTTCGGCGGACAGGCCTTCATCGGGAACGTTTTGCCCAAAATCCGGGAATGCCGCGCAAAAATCGATGATGCGCGCCTCCCGGCGCTGCTCCAGGTCGATGGGGGAGTTAATCCCGCCACCGCGCAGGAACTCGCCCGGGCCGGTGTGGATGTCTTTGTGTCGGGTTCTGCGATTTTTACAGGCGACTACGCCAAAAACATCGAAAACCTAAGGGAATCGATAGCTCGCGGGGGAAAGTCTAAATCTTGATTTTCAGTTCATCGAGCATCCGGTCGGCATAATTTATAATGTAGTCTTTCTGCCTTTCGTCGGCGTAAGCGATGCAGTTGCACCGCAGCATCTGGCGGCTCCGCACAAGCATTTCGAAAGCCGCCGCGCTTAACGAAAGGTTTACGGCAAAGCAGAAAGGCTGGCATTTCTCATGCTCCCTTTGAACCTCGTTGTAGAGTTCCGGGGGAAGCCTCAACCAGAAAACGTCTCCAAATTCCGATGGCTCTGCGCTTTTTTGCAGAAACTCGAGAATCTTGTCGTAGTCGTCCTCTCTTAGCTGGTCTATAACATACTGCTTCATCTTGTCGTCCTCACAGTTCTATAGGGATGCGGACAAGATGGGGTTAAAAGATGCTAAAGTCAATAACCATTTGACTTATCGTCTGCTTGCTTCTATACGTCCGGATGGAGCCCTTGTCCAATTCCAGGGAATTTATCCCCATTTGCGGCCAAATTGTGCAAATGCCGTGTTGACATGAGTGGCTGGAATGGCGAGTTTAACTAAACCGGAATTTATGTCCATGAAATCCCGCGAGATCGATTCTGCAATGAGGACTGTGCTGGGGCAGGTATTTGTCAATATGCCCTGGAGCTCTATTGGACAGTACTTTGAGTTGGTCGTCGAAAACAGAATGAATGTCGAGTTGGGGTTTTCGGCTTCCGATCTGGAATCGTGCTCGCCGGGCGATGTTTGCGATGCCGTGTCAAAGATACGGGAAACCGGGGGGCGAGTCTCCTTTCACGGCCCTTTCTGGGACATGATTTCCGGAAGCATCGATCCATTGATTCGAAAGGTGTGCGCGCAACGCTTCGATAGCTTTTTCCAGTTGGTGGAAAGGGTGCTGCCCGAGCGCGTTGTCTTGCATACCGGTTTTGATCCAAGGCATCACCTGGGCCACCTGGGTCAGTTTATCGATAACTGTTTTTCCACCTTCGACCCCTTTGTTCGACGGGCCGAGCTGCTTAAGTGCCCGCTGGCAATCGAAAACGTATTCGAGGAGGGACCGCAATTGCATGTGGAACTCCTGGAGAGGTTAAATTCTTCCTGCCTGGGCTTTTGCCTGGATTGCGGCCACCAGCACTCTTTTTCCCGAACCCCCCTGGAAGAGTGGCTCCAGGCGACCTGGGCCTACTTGAAAGAAGTTCATCTCCATGATAACGATGGCTCCTCTGATGCTCATTTGCCTGTAGGGGCCGGTACGGTTGATTTCGACTATCTGTTTGGCTTTTTTGTCCAAAAAAGGATTGCACCCCTTTTGACTGTCGAGCCCCACACGGTTGACCATTTGTATGATACATTGGCGGGGTTGGCCGGGTTGGCCTCCTTTGATCATTTTCTGGGCGCATGCCGTAAAGATTCTAGTAGCGGTAAAAACTGAAAGGCGGTTTCCATGGCGATAGTCGAACTCAGCATCGTGCCCCTTGGCGTTGGCGCCGGGGTGAGTTCTTTTGTGGCCGGGGCGATTGAGGTACTCCAAAAGACGGGTTTGAAACATGAGCTCACCGCCATGGGCACCATCGTTTCAGGGGATCTCGACGACATTCTGGCGGTCATAAGGAAAATGCACGAGAGTTGTTTTGATGCGGGCGCCGTGAGGGTCTTGACGCAGATCAGGATCGACGACCGGCGCGACAGGGAAACAAGTATGGAACGTAAAATTCGCTCGGTCCGCGAAAAGCTCGACCCGGACCGAACGGCTGGAGGATAAAGATGGCTCTCAAAGAATTGGCTGAATACCTGGTGAAATCGCTTGCCGATCAACCGGAAAAAGTGGAACTCGAAGAGCGCGAAGAAGACGACACTGTGCTAATTGAGCTAAAAATTGCTCCGGAGGACATCGGCCGGATTATAGGCAAAGGCGGGTATACGATTAACGCGATACGAACCGTTTTGCAGACCGCGGCTTCCAGCCGCAGGAAAAGGGCCAGGCTGGAGGTGGTAGGCCAGGGCGAATTGCCCGTGGAAGAAAATGTAGATGCCGATAATGAGGCGGATTCCTAATTCTGATGGCCTGAGGGCGATACTAAAGGAGCCAAACTTATGTCTGAGACAGTCCGGGGACTTCCCGCACACGAATTGAGAGCCCATTTCGAAGATGACCTGCTCTCACTGGAGTCAACCGCCTCACTGGAGAGCGAGGCGTACAGGGTCGTTGGGCAGGAGCGCGCAATTGACGCCATCAAGTTCGGAATGGGTATGAAGACGTCGGGGTACAATATATTTATCGCGGGACCCGCGAAAGCCGGACTCACCTATACCGCCCGGACCTACATCGAAGAACAGGCCGCCAAGGAAGAAACTCCGTGCGACTGGTGCTATGTCTACAACTTCAAGGAGCAGGACAAGCCCCGGTGCCTCAAGATTTCCGCCGGACAGGGTAAAGCCCTCAAAAAGGACATGAATGATTTTATAGACACCCTCCAGGCCAAAATCCCCGAGGTTTTCGACTCCGAGGATTATCGCGCCAAGGAATCCGAAGTCCACCAGGCCTTCGAAAAGCAGAGGCGAGACTACATCGACGAACTCTCGCAGGAGGCGCGCGACCAGGGCTTCATTTTGCAGTTCTCCCAAGTCGGCATGGTCATAATTCCCGCCAATAAGGAAGGCGAGCCGATGACCCAGGAGGACCTGCGCCATTTGAGCGAGGAAGAACGCCAGGAGCTTCGCGGCAAAAGTGACGAGCTCCACGAGAAAATGAAGGAAACCATTAAGAAAATTCGTACGGTCGAAAACGAATTCAAAGAAAAGCACACCAAACTCGATAACGAAATCGCTCTTTTCGTCGTCGGCCAGTTGATGGATTCCTACGAGGAAAAATACCATGACGATGCCCAGGTGCTCGATCACCTGAAGGGGGTCCAGGAGGATGTGCTCGAAAACATCGACGACTTTAAGAAAAAGCCCGAACCCCAGCAGCCGCCCGGCCAGCCCGTAGCCGCCTTTGCGGGCCCGCCAAAGGAGATGACCCTTCGCAAATACGACGTGAACGTGCTAATCGATAACTCCGAGACCAAGGGGGCGCCGGTCGTAATAGAATCCAACCCGGCTTATCCCAACCTATTCGGCTCCATCGAGAGGCAGGCGTGGTTCGGCGCCCTTTTTACCGATCATACGATGATAAAGCCCGGGTCGCTCCATAAGGCCAACGGAGGCTACCTGGTGATGAAGGCCCTCGATCTGCTCAAGTGGTACATATCCTACGAGGCCTTAAAAAGGGCCCTGCGCGATAAGGAAATCAGGATCGAGGACCTGGGCGAACTCTACGGGATCTTTAGCACCAGGACGATCCGCCCCGAACCGATCCCGATCGATGTAAAAATTATTCTGACCGGCGACCCGTACATCTATCAGCTGCTCTACAGCCTCGACGACCGGTTCCAGAAGCTTTTTAAAGTTAAAGCCCACATGAGCGACCAGATGGACAGAAAGCCCGATAAGGTCCTCGAATGCTCGAAGATGATCGCACGCTACTGCGCCGAGCATAAGATCAGGCATCTGGACAGGACCGGGGTTGCTCGTGTCCTGGAATACTCCGTGGAGCTGACCGAGGACAGGGACAAACTCTCTTTGGAGTTTGGAACGATCGCCGATCTGCTCCGGGAAGCCAATTACTTTGCCGGCATCGAGGATAGCGAGCTCGTCTTGAGAAGGCACGTCGACGAGGCGATAAAAAAGCGCATCTATCGCTCCAACCTCATCGAAGAACGCGTCAAGGAGGTGATGGAAAAAGATATCGTTTGGGTCGAGACCCAAGGCGAAAAGGTCGGCCAGGTTAACGGTCTCGCTGTCCTTATGACCGGCGATCACGTCTTTGGAAAACCCAACAGGATCACTGCCACCGTTTCGGTTGGACGCGAGGGAATGGTTTCCATCGACCGGGAATCCAAGATGAGCGGGGCGACCCACACCAAGGGGTTGATGATCCTTGGCAGCCTTTTCAGGGAAAGATTCGCCCACAATAAGCCCATTGCCTTTTCGGCTTCTGTGTGTTTCGAGCAAAGCTACGGGATGATCGACGGAGACTCGGCCTCGAGCACCGAATACTACGTGCTTGTAAGCGCCATAAGCGAGACGCCCCTAAAGCAGGGGGTCGCCGTGACCGGATCGGTCAGCCAGAAGGGCGAGGTCCAGCCCATCGGAGGCGTAAATTACAAGATCAAGGGCTTCTTTGACATCTGTAAGGCCAAGGGTCTAAATGGTGAGCAGGGCGTCATGATCCCCCACAAAAACGTCAATAACCTCATGCTCGATCAGGAAGTGGTGGATGCGGTAGCCGAGGGCAAATTCCATATCTGGCCGGTGTCAACAGTCGAGGAAGGCCTCAAAATCCTTACGGGTGTCGATGCGGGTGTCGCCGCCGCCGACGGGACCTTTCCCGAGGGAAGCATCTACAGAAAAGTCGACGACAGGTTAAAGGAGATGTCGGAAATCGTGCGAAAATTTGGAAAAGATACCGACGACTCAGGGAAAAAAAACGGGGATAATGACGGCCCGGGCTGCCCGAGTTGCGGCCACTAAGCGCAAACAGGGAGCCACAGTCCCGCCATGGGCGGGATTGTGCCCCCTTAGCGTGAGAAAACTTTCCGGCACAGCCCGCAGGTTAGCCAAAACCCGCGCTAAACCCGTAGGTTGGGCTAAGCGCAGCGCAGCCCAACAAACAGGAAACATCGGTTGGGCTAAACTTGTACGCATGCAATGTCTGCCGTGGAAAGGGCGAGGCTCGATCACCCCCCTTTTTTTTCTTGCAATTACCCACGCATGCGCCCACCTATCTCCTTTTGCAAAGTTGCAAATAAGGGGGGCGATCAGGCCAAGCCCCTTTCTTGGGAGTCTCCGCTAAGGGGTAAGTGGGCGCATGTGTGGGTAATTGTCAGCTTTGTTTCAAAGGAGGGTCGGGGGGATTTACTCTTTCGCAGCTTCCGCCGCCCCTTTGTCCCGCAGGGACGTGTAAGCCGGGACAAAATAAGGCATCGAAAGGTGGGGCTAAACCCGTAGGTTGGGCTAAGCGTAGCGCAGCCCAACAACGACTCTTCATAACACTAACTCATGCCCCTCCGGGGCGCCCTGAAACCATGAAAAGTATTTCTCCCTTCACGCCTTAGCCCCTTCGCGCGAGAAAACTTTTCGAGACAGGAAGTCGAAAATCCCGGTGAACTCTCCTCAACCCCTTTCCATCCTGGTCGTAGACGATGAGCCCAACATCCGAAAGACGCTTGCCATCGCCCTTGAGTCCGAAGGCCACCGCGTCAGTTCCGCAGGCAACCCCAAAGATGCCTTGGCTGAGGCCGGGGAACGCTATTTCGACCTGGCGCTCGTCGACCTTCGCCTTGGCTCGGAATCTGGCCTCGACCTTATCGCAAATCTCCAGGCCCTGTGCCCGTGGATGAAATGCATAGTCATCACCGCCTACGCCTCCATTGACACCGCTGTCGAGGCGATGCGAAGAGGCGCGTTTGACTACCTCCCCAAGCCCTTTACCAACGATCAGGTCTCGGTTCTTGTCCGCAAGGTCTTCGAGATCAGAGCCCTTGAACAAAAAGTCGCCGCTTTGCAGGACCTGTTGCAGGAGGGTGTCCCCGAGGCGGTTGTCGATAGCAAAAGCCCCGTCATGCAGCGGGCGCTTGCCATGGCCCGCCAGGTTGCAGACAGCGAAGCCGCTATCCTCGTTCGCGGTGAGTCCGGGACGGGCAAGACCCTTCTTGCCCGCGCGGTCCACTCCTGGAGCCGCAGGTCCGCCAAGCCGCTGGGAACTATTTCGTGTCCCTCCCTTTCCCCCGAACTGCTGGAAAGCGAACTCTTCGGACATGCCCGCGGGGCCTTTACCGGGGCGCTGCGCGATTACCCGGGGCGTATCGCCGCCTGCGAAGGCGGCACCCTATTCCTCGATGAAATCGGCGATCTCCCCCAACCGATCCAGGCCAAGCTGCTTCGGTTCCTTCAGGAAAAAACCTACGAACGGCTAGGAGAGCTAAAAACCCGAAAAGCCGACGTAAGGATCCTCAGTGCCACCAATGTCGATCTCGAATCGGCTATCGCAGAGGGAAAGTTCCGTGAAGACCTTTTCTACCGGCTCGATGTGGTGACCATCGTCGTACCGCCGCTAAGAGAGCGTCGGGAAGATATTGTCCCGATGGCCGAAGCCCTTCTCGCTTTTTTCGCGCGCCAAAATCACCGGCCGATCCTGGGATTTTCCAAGGATGCTTTGCAAATGCTCCAAAACTACCCATGGCCGGGCAATGTGAGGGAGCTCCGAAATGGTGTGGAACGCTCGGTGCTTTTGTGCAACGAATCGCTGGTCGGGGTTCATCATTTGCCCCTGAAGCTAAAGTCCGCCGAACCCGCCCCGGAAGCAGGAGGGCTGGTTACGATGGAGGAGCTTGAGAGGACCCATATCAGGCGGGTGCTTGCGTCTAGTAAATCAATCGAGGAGGCGTGCCGCATTCTGGGGATGGATTCTGTCACTCTTTGGCGAAAGCGAAAAAAATACGGTCTGTAGCGTTCCTTCCCCCTACTTAACCTGTGTCCTGCCCGGGGGCCGGTCCGAAAGATTTTTCTTCCTCTTTGCTCTATTATTCTTAAGTAGCGTGAATACATTTCGTTTTGAAAGATGAAAAATAGCTATCTTTCATTTTGAAATGCCATCTTTGCCCCTGCTACGCCGATTATTAGCCAATACATTGAAATTCTTGGACATCATTTTACAATGCACTTGGCATACGATTTGCCTTATCAAGAGTTCGAAAGAGACATCTTAAATGAGACTAAGAACCAAACTTGTCGCGGCTTCCTGCGGCCCGCTTGTGATTCTTCTGGTGGTCGGCATTATCGCCGTCAGGACCATCGGCGTATCCAGCGGAAGACTCGAGGCGGTTTTTCGCCAGGATCGCTACAGCGTGGTCGCCTGTTTAAACATGAAACGGGCAACCGAGCAAATCGAGCGAACCGTTCAAGTTTATCTTTGGACCGGTAAGGGTTCCATGGCTGCTATAGACTCGGCCGCTCTAAAGTTTTCCAAAAATCTCAAACGTCAGCAAAACAATGTCTCCCTTCCCGGGGAGCCCGAACTTACCCGGGAACTGGCAAATTCATGGGAAGATATGAGAAAAGAGCTGGAAAGCTTTAAATCGTTGCCCGACATAAACGCCGGCCGGCAATTCTATGTGACGCATCTCTTGCCGCGCTCGGAAAAGATCCGAGATTTGGCGCAGCAGATCATCGAAAGAAACTTAAACGATATGCTCCACAGCGATAGTCAATTACGGCTCCGCGATGCCGCGACCAATCGTGAGGTGATGGTCCTCGTTTTGGCAGGTATCGGCCTCGGGTTGATATTTATCGTCATTACGGGCCCCTCCATAATCAGGCCGATATCCAATCTGACCCGCTCGGTTAAAGAAATTCAGCAGGGAAATCTGGACTTGGTGGTCCAGGCCGGATCGGGCGATGAAATCGGCCAGCTTGCCGCCGCCTTTAACGACATGACTTCAACTCTTCGCGAGCTAAGGCGGACAAACCGCGCCAAACTCCTCCGCTCTCAGAAAGCCACCCTCTTGGCCCTTAACTCCATTCCGGATGCGGTAATCATTTGCAATCCAACCGGCCATATCGAAATTTCAAACGAATTTGCCCAAAGCCTGTTTGCTCTAAAAATCGGAACAACCATTGATACGGTTGAAAACGAAAAAATCCGCGAACTCTTCGAGCGTGCGCTTGTCGAACGGCGTCCCGTCCCACAGAAAACCTACGAGTCGGCTATCCAGATTTTTAAAGACGGTGAGGAACATTTTTTCCTTCCCGAGACGGTCCCCATGCTCGACGAAGGAAAACGGCTCATGGGGGTCGCCCTCATCCTCTCCGATGTCACCCGGCTAAGACAGATCGACGCCCTAAAAAGCGGCTTGATATCGACGGTTTCACACGAACTAAAGACCCCTCTTACTTCGATCAGGCTTGCGACCCACGTACTTCTTAACGAAAAGCTCGGTCCTCTTACCCCTAAGCAGGCGGAAATGGTCGTGGCCGCCCGCGATGACAGCGATCGGCTCTACCACATAATCGAGAATCTGCTCGATATTCACAAGCTTGAATTCGGGGCGTCCCGGGTAGAAGTTGCTCCGGTTAGCCCAGAACAGCTTCTGCTAAGTGTTGTCGAGGAAATGAGGCCCTCTTTTGTCGATAGGGGTGTCACTCTTGCTCTCGATCTCCCGGGAGAGATCCCCGAAGTCCTCGCCGACAGGCTAAGGCTTGAGATCGTCTTTTCCAATCTCCTGGGCAACGGGCTCAAATTTACCCAGCCGGGCGGACAGGTGAAAGTTTCCGTCCATATGGAGAGCGGGCTTATTCATTTCTGCGTCGAAGATACCGGCTCGGGGATACCCGAAGAGTACCTGCCGCATATCTTCGAAAAGTTTTTCCGGGCGCCCGGCCGCGGCCCGCAGAGCACCGCCGGGTTGGGCCTTGCGATCGTAAAGGAAATATTAGAGGCTCACGGCAGCAAAATCGAGGTGAGCAGCAAGCCGGGCAAAGGCGCCAGGTTTTCATTTACCCTTAGGCCCGCGGATTCCGCATCAAACCATCTGCAGGCCGCAGGCTAGCCGGAAGGGCCTGGCGGGAAACGGTGGCGGTAGCGCTTGCGCGGGCCACCCCGTTTTTCCGTATCAGCAAAGCTCCGGCAGGGAGGATCAGTGCTTTGTGACGCATTCTACGTAGCCATTTTTATCGGGTTTTTTATTCTTTCCGGATTGTACGTGCTTTTTTTGGAGAGTGAGCGGAAATGATCGAAGACATTATCGTTGGGACCATAGCTGTCGCCCTGATCGTTTATCTTTTCTGGGTGCTCGTGCGACCTGAAGACTTCTGAGGAGAATTTGAATGCATGCTATGGGCTGGGTTCAACTGGCCGTATTCACTATTGTTCTACTGGCGATCACCAAGCCGCTCGGGCTCTACCTCGTGCGGGTGCTCGACCCCCGGGGGCGAACATATCTCGAGCCGGTTTTAAAGCCGGTCGAAAATCTCGTCTATAAACTGATAGGCGCCGAGAGGACCGGCGAGCAGGACTGGAAAGGCTATGCGGCCTCAGCTCTTGTGCTTAGCGTGATAGGGGCGCTTTTTACCTATGCGGTTCTAAGGCTCCAGCAGTTCCTGCCCTTAAATCCTCAGCACTTTGGCCCCCTTTCGCCCGATCTTTCCTTCAACACGGCCGCAAGTTTTACCACCAATACCAACTGGCAAAGCTACGGCGGCGAAACCACCATGTCCTATCTGTCGCAGATGGTGGCCCTTACTTCCCACAACTTCTTTTCGGCCGCCATGGGCATTTCGGTCGCCACGGCCCTTGTCCGCGGCATAGCCAGGCAGAAAACAAAACTTTTGGGAAATTTCTGGGTCGATTTCACAAGGGTTTGCCTCTACCTGCTGCTGCCGATCAGCCTGGTTCTGGCTGTTTTTCTGGTCTCACAGGGCGTTATCCAAAACTTTAGCCACTATCGCACGGCCCACGTTGTGGATCCTTACACCGTGCAGGTCGCAAAAAAATCCGCCGCCGGACTCGATGTAAAGGACGCCGCGGGAAAAACCGTCATGGTGAATAAGAAAATAGACACCCAGTCGATCGCCATGGGACCGGTTGCCTCACAGGAGGCCATTAAGGAACTGGGAACCAACGGAGGCGGCTTCATGAACGCCAACTCCGCCCACCCTTATGAAAACCCGACGCCTTTATCCAACTTTATCGAAATGCTCTCGATATTTGCCATCGGATCGGGTCTTACCTATTACCTGGGTCGCATGGTGGGAAACCAGAAACACGGCTGGTCGATCTGGACGGCCATGTTCCTGTTGTTTCTTGTCGGCACAACGATCTGCTGGTGGTCGGAATCCCACGGCAATCCGCGCCTTACCTCGGTTGGCGTCTCCTCGCTGGAGGGTAATACCGAGGGAAAAGAGGCCCGCTTCGGAGTCTTTGATTCCGCTCTCTTTGCCACGATTACAACCGATACCTCCTGCGGGGCGGTCAACTCGATGCACGACTCCTTTCTGCCCCTTGGGGGCCTTGTGCCCCTTTTTAACATGCACATGGGATGCGTGGTCTTTGGCGGCGTGGGGGCCGGGCTCTACGGCATCCTGATCTTTGTCGTGCTGGCCATATTTCTGGCCGGTCTCATGATCGGGCGAACGCCCGAGTATCTTGGCAAAAAGCTCGAAGCATACGATGTCATGACCGCAGTACTTGCGATTCTCATTCCCTCGGCGGTTCTGCTCGGCTTTACCGCCATTGCCGCTGTAACCTCCTGGGGGCTTGCAGGCCGTGGTAACCTGGGCCCGCATGGACTAAGCGAAATCCTCTACGCCTTTACCTCCTCTGTCAATAACAACGGCAGCGCCTTCGCCGGCCTTAGCGGAAACTCCGTCCCGTACAATACCGCCCTGGCTCTCGCGATGCTTGCCGGTCGCTATTTTGTCATTGTCCCGATACTGGCGCTCGCAGGCAACCTTGCCTCCAAAAAGGCCGTCCCGGTCAGCAGCGGAAGCATGCCCGTCTCAGGTGGGACCTTTGTCCTTCTTGTAATCGGCACCGTGGTCATTATCGGAGCGCTTACCTTTTTCCCCGTGGTGAGCCTTGGCCCTATTGTGGAACACTTCCTGATGGTGAATTCGACCAAGCTTTTTTGAGGATGACAGATGGCCAGAAAATCTTACTCGCTTTTTGATAGATCGATCCTTGTGCCCGCTATCGGGGACAGCTTTAAAAAACTTAACCCCGTCTATCTCGCGAAAAACCCGGTGATATTTGTCACCCTGGTGGGCGCCGTGGTGACGACGGGCGAGCTGATGTTCGCCCCGCTGCGCGGAGAAGCAATCGGGTTTCCGCTGCAAATATCGCTATGGCTTTGGTTCACCGTTCTATTTGCCAATTTTGCCGAGGCGATGGCCGAGGGGCGCGGAAAGGCTCAGGCCGATACGCTTCGAAAAGCCCGCACCCAGACGGTGGCAAATATGCTCCAGCCAAACGGCGAGGCGAAGTCGGTTGCGGCCGAGTCGCTTCGAAAAGACGATGTTGTCATCGTAAAGGCCGGGGAAGTGATCCCGGCTGATGGCGAAGTCGTCCAGGGGGCCGCAAGCGTTGACGAGTCGGCCATCACCGGCGAATCGGCCCCGGTGATCCGCGAGTCGGGAGGAGACCGGAGCGCGGTTACCGGGGGCACCCGCGTTCTCTCCGATGAGATCACCATAAGGGTGACCGCCAATCCCGGCGAGAGCTTCATGGACCACATGATTAGCCTGGTAGAAGGCGCCAAGCGCCAAAAAACACCCAATGAAATCGCGCTCACCATCCTTTTGGCCTCTCTTACCATACTTTTCATCATCGTGGTGTCCACCCTCAAGCCCTTCGGCGTCTATTCGCATACGGTGTTTTCCATAACCGTTCTTGCCGCCCTGCTGGTGTGTCTCATGCCCACAACCATCGGAGGCCTCCTTAGCGCCATCGGCATCGCGGGCATCGACCGGCTCGTTCAGCATAACGTACTTGCCATGAGCGGGCGGGCTGTTGAGGCTGCCGGGGACGTCGATGTGCTTCTTTTGGATAAAACCGGAACGATCACCCTCGGAAATCGGCAGGCCGTCGAATTTGTGCCCGCCCCGGGAGTTACCGTCGAGGAACTGGCCGATGCCGCCCAACTGGCCTCCCTTGCCGATGAGACGCCGGAAGGGCGCAGCATAGTCGTGCTCGCCAAGGAATTCGGCATTCCCGAGCGTGAACTGGGCGAATTCCAACATGCCGAGTTCATACCGTTTACGGCAAAAACGCGCATGAGCGGGGTCGATGTCGATGGCCGGAGATACCGCAAGGGAGCAGCAGATGCTGTCTGCGAATTTGTGGGTGGCGCTTTGTCTGAAGATGTCCAGAAGTGTGTCAATGATATCGCTCAGAAGGGGGCCACTCCTTTGGTGGTCGCAAGGGACGGTCGGGTGCTGGGGGCCATTCACTTAAAGGACATCGTAAAAAGCGGTCTCCAGGACAGGTTTGAGCGGTTTCGCGCCATGGGCATCCGCACGGTCATGATCACCGGCGACAATCGGCTGACCGCCGAAGCCATCGCGAGAGAAGCCGGCGTGGACGACTACCTGGCAGAAGCAAGGCCTGAGGATAAACTCGCGCTCATTCGCCGCGAGCAGGCCGTGGGACATCTTGTGGCGATGACAGGAGACGGCACAAACGACGCCCCGGCCCTTGCGCAGGCAGACGTGGGCGTTGCCATGAACACCGGCACCCAGGCCGCCAAGGAAGCCGGCAACATGGTCGATCTCGATTCCGACCCGACAAAGCTAATCGAGGTGGTCGAGATCGGAAAACAGCTCCTCATGACTCGCGGGGCCCTTACGACCTTTAGCGTGGCAAATGATGTCGCAAAGTTTTTTGCAATCATCCCCGCGATGGTCGTGGCTACTTTTCCGGAAATCGGCCCCCTAAACATTATGAGGCTCGCAACCCCTAACTCCGCGATCCTTAGCGCGGTTATTTTCAACGCGGTGATCATTGTCGCTCTCATTCCTCTGGCCTTAAAAGGCATTAAGTTCCGCCCGCTTGGCGCGGCGCAGATCCTTCGTAGAAATCTTCTCATCTACGGCCTGGGGGGCCTGGTGGTTCCTTTTATCGGCATAAAGCTGATCGACCTGTTGATCCGGGCCGCTGGATTGGCTTAGGAGAAAAAATCATGAGCATGAAGTCGCTACTACTGGAAATCAGGGCCTCGGTCGCCGTCATTTTCGTCCTGGGGCTGGTGTTGTGCGGGGCCTATCCGCTCATTGTGTGGTCAATAGGGCAGGTGGCGTTTCAAAACCGGGCAAACGGCTCGCTTGTCGAGCGAAACGGACAGGTGGTGGGAAGTAGCCTGATCGCCCAAAATTTTACCGGCAACCGCTACTTTCACCCGCGGCCTTCGGATGCCGGAGATTTTGGCTATGACGGCGCCAATTCCAATGCCAGTAACCTCGGGCCGCTTTCCGAAAAACTCTACGACCAGGTAAAGGAACGGGTTGCAGCCTACAGGAGTGACAATAACCTCCCGGCGTGGGTACAGGTCCCCGCCGACGCGGTCACGGCATCGGCAAGCGGCCTTGATCCGGACATAAGTGTTGGAAACGCGCAACTGCAGGCGGCGAGGGTGGCAAAGGCAAGAAAAATACCGAAAAGTGAGGTCGAAAAATTTGTCTCGAGGTTTACTGCGGGCCGGCAACTGGGTTTTCTGGGGGAGCCGCGGGTTAACGTTTTTAAACTTAACCTTGCGCTCGATCAAAGAAATAGTCGGTGATCCGGGATATGCTCTCGGGCTTTTCACCCATCCTGCCCTGGATGGGTGAAAAGCCCTGGTTCTAAAAACGGGTTTCGGCGCCGTTTATATGAAACTCCAGTCGTAGGTTGGGCTAAGCGCAGCGCAGCCCAACAAACACGAGCGCAGGTCGGGCCAAGCTTTGTAGACGTGCAAGAAGGGGCTTGGCTCCATCGCCCCTCTTTTTTTCAAAAAGGGGTTGGGGGGATTTCGACTCGGTTCGTACAGCACGGAGAAAACTCCGTCCCTATTCCTAATCCCATGCTCTTTTAAGACATAAGGATGGGTGAAACGCAGTGTAATCCATCGCCTCTTGACGCGTCTTTTGTGAAACTTACAGATGGCGGCGCCGCTCTTATCTGCAAGACATTTTACGGCGGGGAGATGTTCCAGTGTCCGAAGACAAGGCACTTAGTTTTTTGCAACTGATCCGCCGCGCTCAGCGCGGCAAACTGAAGGTCTACCTGGGCTACGGGCCGGGAGTCGGGAAAACCTGGCAGATGCTCCAGGAAGGCCATCGTCTGCGGCAGGCCGGAGTCGATATCGTTGTCGGTCTGGTTGAAACCCATGGACGAGCTGAAACCGCTAAACAGATAGAGGGACTGGAGGTCGTTCCGAGAAAGCAGATTCACTACCGGGGGATACTCCTGGAAGAAATGGATCTCGACGCCTTGCTGGCCCGCCACCCGGAAGTTGCGCTGGTGGATGAGCTGGCCCATACGAACGTTCCCGGGGGGGAGAACGCAAAAAGATATCAGGATGTGCAGGATCTGCTGGCGGTTGGCATTCATGTTATCACCACCATAAATATTCAACACCTCGAAAGCCTCTACGATACGGTGGAGCAGTTGGTGGGCGTTAAGGTGCACGAGCGGCTCCCCGATTCCATACTCGCTGAGGCAGACGAGATAGTAAACGTCGACCTTGCCCCCGAAGACCTTCAGCAGCGCATGAAAGAGGGGAAAATCTACCCCAGCGAAAGAGTATCGACGGCCCTTGAAAACTTCTTTAAGCGCACCAACTTAAATGAGTTGCGAGAACTCGCCTTTAGAGAACTCGCCTCTCAGATCGACTTAAAGCGCCGCTCGACTCCCGAGGAGGAGCACTCGACGGCCCCCGACCAGGTGATGGTGTGTCTTAGCTCGCGCGGCCCCAACAGCGCGGGGCTCTTGCGCTACGGGTCAAGGCTTGCCGGACGCTTAAACCGCAACTGGTACGCCGTCTATGTCCAGCGGCCTTCCGAGTCCCCTACGGCCATCGATGCCTCCACCCAGCGTTATCTCTCGGAGACTCTCACGCTTGCCAACGCTCTGGGCGCGATTGTCTTTACCTATAAGGGCGAAGATATCGTTGACACCATCTTGCACTTTGCAAGCGAATACCGTGTCGGCCACATCGTGATCGGAAGGCCCGGTCCTCTTAGGTGGTGGAAAAGGCTGCTGGGGCGAAAAACGGTTGTCGAACGGTTGATTCTAAAAGCGCGCGGGTTGACCGTTGTGGTGGTAGATGCTAAGGCCGAGATGAAATTGATTGGCGAGGACAAGCAGTAGAAGTCGCTAAACTATGAAGCGGCTTGATTTGGGGCCCGTCGCCTTTCGGGAATCTCGCCGGATTTTGTATGGGGGATAGTGGCCGGCAATACGCCCGACGGAGATCGGCTTTCGAGACCGCGCAGGAATCGATTTTGTCGTGTTACAAAAAAGTTAATGCCTTTTCATGACAGCGATTCTAATCGCCTTGGTGACCTCTTGCATCGAATTCCCGCATCCCGCGCATAGACCGAAGCGTTGGACCCAGTTCTTGCCCTTGATTCTCATGGTGCGTATGGACAAGGTACGGTTGGGGTCGCCTTTGTAGGGTTCGAATTTACCCGAGCCAATGTTCATGTCAAGATCATTTTCGCAAGGCTGCCCAGTAGAGTCTTTACAACCTGAGACCGAGGCCGGATTGCGCACCAACGTCCAGAAGGACCGGTATACATGGCTTTTGTCATTTGCTAGATTTACCACGCGGATGAGATAACGGGTCTGGAATCCCAAGACGCTGACCCTGGCCCAGAAGTCAACGGCCCGGGCGCCGGCGTACTCCCCAGCAAGCCTGAACCTGCGGACGATTCTGCTCTCGACAGTGTAAGGCATTATGCTGGTATAATGGTTATAATCGGTTGTAATCCGTATGCACTCCTCGGGTGTTGCTTCGATAAGCCCCATACTCTGGGCAACGATCGATCCATCGTTAAGCTTTTTCATGCCGAAGAGGATTTCCCCCTTCTCGAGTTTCGATTCATCGGGGGAAACGATTATCCTAAAAGATGCCTGGCTCCATGAAATGGGCATTACGCTGGTCAGAGGATCGGCCCTCAGATCGCTTGCGGCCCGCACAGACACGGCGATAACCAACGAGGCCAGTACGATCCCGATCCCATGCAACAATCCGGAATATCTCATCAACTTTTCCGCTCGGCATCTAGAAGAGGCCCCCAATCCGGTTCACGCACGCCAACAACCATTTTCTTACCCAATGCAGCCAAAACCGTTTCGATCTGTTTAATGCGCACGGCATGTGTGAGACTCAACGTAAGGGTCCTTCCTCCATCTTTCAAGCCCTGGAACTTTGGGGAGGCTCGAAGCTTTGATAAAAAGGTTAGTGCGGGTTATGATCGGTAACAATCCAACGACGTAGGGTGGGCACGGCTTTTTTGTGCCCGCCGGCTGCTTTCCAATATCGTTGAATTTTCGGGACGCAACACTAGTGTCTAACCGCCTTCATCGCCACAGGTTCCAGTACCACTCGAACATTCGCCTTTATAATCTCGCTTTTGAGAGATCGTGCATTTCACAGCGCCACTAGTATTACGGCCATTATACTAT
Source organism: Syntrophobacteraceae bacterium (assembly GCA_031292215.1). GTDB lineage: Bacteria > Desulfobacterota > Syntrophobacteria > Syntrophobacterales > Syntrophobacteraceae > SbD1. The sequence continues at coordinate 28,103 of JARLHO010000118.1, forward strand.
TGCCCGGCAGGAATGCCGGCCGGTTTCTCCCATTACGCAGCAATCGGCCACGGCCTTTGGTAACCGTTCACCGCCGAGTTAAGCTTTGCCTCCGCTCTGAAAAAGAACCTGCCCCCGCGTGGACGGAGAAGGAAGCAATAAGAGGCTTCGCCAATCTGGCGTCCGAAGGCGCAGCCCTTTCAGCAATTCCCGCAGTGCCGGAAAATCTGCTCAGGACGTAACTCGGGGTTATGAGCTTTCGTAAACGCGACTTCAATTTTGAGGGGCTCCCTCAAAAATACTTCTGAAGGCCGTGTATTCCCGTGTATTCGTGCTGGACA
>JARLHO010000119.1 GCA_031292215.1 Syntrophobacteraceae bacterium
CCGCGGTGTGATGCGTCAATGTGATGGGTCTCGCAATGTTCTCCGGCCAAGTGAGCCGTAGGATGGGTGAAACGCATCTACTATGAAACTTCAGTTGTTGTAGGTTGGGCTAAGCGCAGCGCAGCCCAACAAACAGGAGCGTGCCGGTTGCTCCCTTTTCTTTTAAGATACAAGGATGGGTGGAGCAAAAGCGCAACCCGGCGGAGTAATCATGAACGAAACCTGGTATCGGATGTGGTCTTATCGAAAACGAAACTTAAGGCAGCGCGTCACCCCGGCAGAGGAAACCCCGCTTCGCTCCGCGCCGGTGGAGCGGGTGTAGCATTAGCGGCCGATTATCTGTTGAAAACGACACCGAATTGTCGTAAATTGACAATGTGCGAGGTGCGTCATGAGAGCGGAAAACCTGGAAACACGAGTTATGAAGCGTATCGTCCGCAAGCGCTGCGATGTATTCCTGCGCGCGGATTTTAGCGATCTGGGCGGCTACGACCAGGTGGGCCGCGCCCTCCGGCAGTTGGTCAAAAAGGGCAAACTTCTAAAAATCGGCCAGGGCCTTTACACGCGCGCGGTGGAGTCTCCTTTCGACGGCGCCCCGGCGCCGATCAAGGGGCTGTATTCTTTGGCGGCGGAAGCGCTCGACAGGCTTGGGGTCGAGAGCGCCCCGATTGAACAAGCCTATAATGCCGGGAAAACAAACCAGGCGCCGACGGGACGTGTGATCGGCGTCCGGAAGAGGGTGCGCCGTAAAATCGGTTACAAAGGGATATTTATGAGTTTCGAACGTGCTTGACCGGCAGCTCATCGCTCTCGAAAGATTCTCTTGGCCCTTGCGGCAAACGAGTTCGAGCTTTTGGGCAAACGCCGCCTCCGGCCGCATCGGTTGCTGATCGCGCAGGCAAAAAAAGAGCCGCCCGGATTTTTCTAACGTTCCTCGCATCGTGGAAACGGCCGCCGCCATGCTCTGACGGCTTCGCCGAAGCCTTTGCGACCACAAGAAGGCTAGTTATGGAAAGATGAAGTGAGCAAGGAACCAAAGGGGATTGGGGGATTTACTCCGATCGCCCCCCTTTTTTTCAAAGGGGGGCAGGGGGGATTTACTCTCCTGCCGCATGCCACGATAATAATTCAAGGAAAATAAATGCCAATGTTTGAGCAAGCCTTCAAGAACATCGACGATGTTCTCTGGAAAGAGGCCGGTTGCACCACGGAACTCGACTACACCGAGCAGACGTCCTGGCTGCTGTTCTTGAAATACCTCGACGGCCTGGAGCAGGAAAAGGCCATCGAAGCCGCCTTGAACGGGAAAAAATACACCCTGATCCTAGACAAACCCTACCGCTGGGAAGAATGGGCCGCGCCCAAAGGGAAGAACGGGGGGATCGACCACAATAAGGCCTTGGTCGGAGACGACCTGCGCGACTTCGTAAACCTGAAGCTTTTTCCCTATCTCCACGGGTTCAAACAGAAGGCCGGCGGGCCGAACAGCATCGAGTACAAGATCGGGGAGATTTTCGGCGAGATCAAAAACAAGATTTCGAGCGGCTACAACCTGCGTGAGATCATAGACCGCATCGACGAGTTGCGCTTCGACTCGCAGAGCGAGAAACACGAGCTCTCGCACCTCTACGAGGCCAAGATCAAGAACATGGGTAACGCCGGGCGAAACGGAGGCGAGTATTACACCCCGCGCCCGCTCATCCGCGCCATCGTGCAGGTGGTTAAACCCGAGATCGGCCAAAGGATTTATGACGGCGCCTGCGGGTCGGCAGGGTTTTTGTGCGAGTCGCTGGCTTACCTGCAATCGGCAAAGAACCTCACGACCAAGGACCTCGTGACCCTTCAAAACCGCACGTTCTACGGCAAGGAAAAGAAGTCGCTCGCCTACGTCATTGCGATCATGAATATGATCCTGCACGGCATCGAGGCCCCCAACATCGTCCACACCAACACCCTTACCGAGAATCTCGCCGATATTCAGGAAAAGGACCGCTTCGATGTGATCCTTGCTAATCCGCCCTTCGGGGGCAAGGAACGAAAGGAAGTGCAGCCAAACTTCCCGATCCGAACCGGCGAAACGGCGTTTCTCTTCCTCCAGCACTTCATCAAGATGCTAAAGGCCGGCGGGCGCGGCGGCGTGGTCATAAAGAACACCTTCCTCTCAAATACCGACAACGCCTCCGTGAGTCTCCGCAAGCTGCTGCTCGAAAGCTGCAACCTGTACACCGTGCTCGATTGCCCCGGAGGCACGTTCCAGGGCGCGGGAGTGAAAACGGTGGTGCTCTTCTTCGAAAAAGGCGCGCCAACCCGCAAAATCTGGATCTACCAGCTCGACCCCGGCCGCAATCTCGGTAAGACCAACCCACTGAACGATGACGACCTGGCCGAGTTCGTGAAGTTGCAAAAGACCTTGGCGGACTCGCCCAAGAGCTGGAGCGTGGACGCAGCCAGCATCGACAAGGCAACCTTCGACCTCTCCGTGAAGAACCCGAACAACGGAGGGGAAGTGAAGCACCGCAGCCCCCAGAAAATCATGGACGAAATCGCCTCCCTGGACGCTGAGAGCGCGAAGGTGCTGGCGAATATCCGAGGGCTGCTATGAAATCAGGATGGCAGACAAAAAAGCTGGCCGAAGTTTGCCAAATTAAACCGCCGAAGTCTGAAGCTCGTCAAAGACTCTCTGAAACGGATCTGGTGTCCTTTGTCCCAATGGAGGACTTGGGCATCAACCAGAAAATCTTCATACCAACACAGACAAAACCTCTGGCTGAGGTTGCTGGTAGCTACACATATTTCGCTGAAGGCGACGTGCTCCTCGCAAAAATCACCCCCTGCTTCGAAAATGGCAAGTTGGGGATTGCCTCCAACCTGACCAACGGCATCGGTTTCGGGTCGAGCGAATACATTGTGTTTCGTCCAGATAAGTCGATAAACATGGATTGGCTCTATTACTTTCTGTCTCGCGAAGCGTTTAGAGTTGAAGGTGCGGCACAGATGAATGGGGCGGTGGGCCACAAGCGTGTCGCAAAAGAGTTCATTGAGTCTTATCTGATCCCTGTCCCCCCGCTCCGCGAACAGCAACGGATCATAGGCATCCTCGACAAAGCGTTTAATGGCATCGCCACCGCCAAAGCCAACGCCGAAAAGAACCTTCAAAACGGCCGCGCCCTGTTTGAAAGCCATTTGCAATCCGTCTTTACCCAGCGCGGAGAGGGATGGGTGGAAAAGCGGTTGGGTGAAGTCGCTGAAAGCATTTCAACCGGCCCCTTCGGCACCATGCTTCACAAATCTGATTATGTTTCAGGTGGTATCCCCTTGGTGAATCCGATGAACATCGTGGACTCGAAGATAGTGCCGTCGAGCAAGATGATGGTGAGCGAAGAAACAAGGGATCGACTGACCAGCTATGTCCTGAAGACTGGAAATATTGTCATCGGACGGCGAGGGGAGTTGGGCAGGTGTGCTCTTGTGACCGAACATGAAACTGGTTGGCTCTGTGGAACAGGTTCGTTTTTCGTGCGTCTCTCGGACAGCATGGACGGAGAATTTTTCGTGGTACTTTTCGGTTCCAAGCAATTCAAAGCTCGCCTTGAAGCAAGTGCGGTGGGGACGACGATGAGCAGCCTGAATCACGGCATTCTCGACGACCTGGTTCTCCTTGTGCCGCCGCTGGCGGAGCAACGGAAAATTATGGTGAAGGCCCATAAACTCCTATCAGAAACCCAACGCCTCGAATCCATCTACCAGCAAAAGCTCGCCACGTTGGAGGAACTGAAAAAATCACTCCTCCACCAAGCCTTCAGCGGCCAACTTTAGGACCACAGGACCACGCCATGAACGAAGCCGAAACCAGAGCCGAACACATCGACCCCGCCCTTGCGGCGGCGGGCTGGGGCGTGGTCGAGGGCAGCCGCATCCGCCGCGAGTATCCGATCACGCTGGGCCGTCTCGAAGGATGTGGTCGGCGCGCGAAGCCGCTAAGCGCCGACTATGTGCTCATTTATCGCAACACCAAGATGGCCGTCGTCGAGGCCAAGGCATGGGATGAAGAGCTGACCGAGGGCGTGGCCCAGGCGAAAAACTACGCGGGCAAGCTCGCTATCCGATTCACGTACGCCACCAACGGGCAGGGCATCTATGGCATCGACATGGAGGAGGGAACCGAAGGTGAGCTAACCCGCTACCCGGCGCCCGACGAACTGTGGAACCTGACCTTTGCCGAGCAGAACGCCTGGCGTGACCGCTTCGCCGCCGTTCCCTTCGAGGATCGGGGCGGGTATTTCCAGAGCCGCTACTACCAGGATATCGCCATCGAGCGCGTGTTGGAAGCCATTGCCGCGAACAAGTCGCGCATCCTGCTGACGCTCGCCACCGGGACAGGCAAAACCTTTATCGCCTTTCAGATTGGCTGGAAGCTGTTTCAATCCCGCTGGAACCTGAGCGGGGAGCCGACACGCCGCCCGCGTATCCTGTTCCTGGCTGACCGAAACATCCTCGCCGACCAGGCCTACAACGCCTTTTCCGCTTTCCCCGAAGACGCCCTCGTGCGCATCGACCCGGCGGATATCCGCAAAAGGGGAAGGGTGCCAAAAAACGGCAGCCTGTTCTTTACGATCTTTCAGACCTTCATGAGCGGGCCGCCCAAGGACGGCAAGCCCTCGCCCTGTTTCGGCAAGTATCCCCCGGATTTTTTCGACTTCATAGTCATCGACGAATGCCATAGGGGCGGCGCGAACGACGAGAGCAACTGGCGAGGCATTATGGATTACTTCGCCCCGGCCGTGCAGCTAGGCCTTACCGCAACGCCAAAACGAAAAGACAACGCGGATACCTACGCCTATTTTGGCGAGCCGGTCTATATCTACTCGCTAAAAGACGGCATCAACGACGGCTTCCTCACGCCGTTCAAGGTGAAGCAAATCGCCACGACGCTAGACGAGTATGTCTATACGTCCGACGACAATCTGATCGAGGGCGAGATCGAGACCGGAAAGCGCTACATGGAACCCGATTTCAATAAGATCATCGAGATCGAGGAACGCGAGGCGCACCGGGTGAAACTGTTCATGGAACAAATCAACCAGAATGACAAGACGCTGGTATTTTGCGCCACACAGGACCACGCCCTTGCCGTGCGTGACCTCATCAGCCGGATGAAGACTAGCAAGGACCCGAACTACTGCCAGCGGGTCACCGCCAACGACGGCGCGCCGGGCGAGCAACATTTGCGGGATTTTCAGGACAACGAAAAGACCATCCCCACGATCCTTACCACCTCGCAAAAGCTCTCAACCGGCGTGGACGCCCGCAACATCCGCAATATCGTGTTGATGCGCCCGATCAATTCGATGATCGAGTTTAAGCAGATCATCGGGCGCGGCACGCGGCTCTACGACGGGAAGGATTATTTCACGATCTACGACTTCGTGAAGGCGCATCATCACTTCAACGATTCCGAGTGGGACGGCGATCCTCTGCCGCCGGACGCCTGCCCGAAATGCGGCGAGCACCCCTGTGTCTGCGTGTCGCCGCCGCCAAAACCCTGTCCCGTATGCGGTCAGGCGCCGTGCGTTTGCCCTCCGGAGCCTTGCCCGAAATGTCACCAGCAGCCGTGCATCTGTAAGAAAAAGGCGAAAGTGAAGCTCGCGGACGGGAAGGCGCGGACCATTCAGCACATGATGTGCACCACGTTTTGGCATCCTGATGGCATACCTATGTCGGCGCACCGGTTCATGGAAATACTGTTCGGGAAGCTGCCGGACTTCTTCAGGGACGAAGACGAGCTACGCGCCATTTGGAGCGTCCCGAGCACCCGCAAGAAGCTTCTGGAAGGGCTAGCCGACAAAGGGTTTGGCCACGAGCAACTGGCGGAGATGCAGAAGATTATCGATGCCGAAAAGAGCGATCTTTTCGATGTGCTGGCTCACGTGGCTTATGCGTTGCCGCCCATCACCCGCGAGGAACGGGCGGCCGGGGCCAAAGTCGTAATCGGTACCCTCTTCAACACGAAGCGACGGGTCTTCCTCGACTTCGTGCTGTCGCATTATGTGAGTGTCGGAGTGGGTGAACTCGACCAGGAAAAGCTGACGCCGCTGCTACGCCTGAAATACCATAACTCCATTCCCGACGCCGTGGCAGACCTCGGCCCGCCCGAAGAGATCGGCAAGGTATTTAGCGGCTTCCAAAAATATCTCTATCGGCAGCGGGTGGCCGCATGACATACATGTCCGAGCCATTCGCTACGTTGCTCAGTAACATCCTCAGCACTTAAACGAGGCCACTACGGCTAGGAGAACCCTATGCGAGTTCGGCGCCTGACCATCAAGAATTTCAGAGGTATAGCCAATGGCACAGTAGATTTCGCAGCCCACACACTTCTCGTCGGTGGCAACAATATAGGAAAATCAACAGTCTGCGAGGCTCTTGATCTGGTTTTAGGACCCGAACGTCTTTCCCGGCGTCCTACTATTGATGAGCATGATTTTTATCGAGGCCGTTACCTGAATGATGACGGTACAGTCGTTGAGATTTCCATCAATGCCATTTTGCTCGACCTATCAGATGAAGCCATACGCCGTTTTCATCGCCATTTACGGCGCTGGGATGAGGGCAAGGGGGAATTTGTGGATGAAAGCGACGGCGGTCCCGAAATGGCGGATGGCGACAGTACGGTATGGGCTCTCCCCATTGTCTTTATCGGCCAGTACGACCGAAAAGAGGATGATTTTATAGGTAATACGTTCTTCGATCACCCTGTAGAACCGGCAAGAGATGAAGAAGAGCCCGAAGAGGTCAAGCTCGGGGGCGGGAGAACATTCTTTGGCAGGGAGCAAAAACGCCTTTGTGGGTTTATTTTCTTGCGCGCACTTCGTACAGGCTCACGAGCACTCAGCCTGCAACGAGGATCATTATTAGATACGGTGCTTCGCCTTGGCGGGGATGGGCTTACTGAGATGTGGGAATATACTCTCACACGGTTTCGCCAACTTAAGCCGGCTATTGGCGAGATCGATCGGCTCAAGGCAATTCGTAAGGAAATCCGGGAGCGAATGACGAGGTTTGTCTCGCTGTGCGCAGGCGATGCTGCAACAGCGTTCTTTGGCTCCGAGCTTACGCGGGATGATCTGCGCGAAGTGGTTCACCTGTTCATTGCCGCAGAACCGGCCCCTCACTTGGTTCCGTTTCAAAAACTCGGCACAGGCTCGATCAACCTCCTGGTATTTGCGCTCCTCACTTTCATTGCCGATCTGAAGGGCAAACAATCCGTAATTTTCGCGATGGAGGAACCGGAGATTGCGCTACCTCCCCATACACAACGTCGCGTCTGCCGATTTGTGCTTAGAGAAATGGGACAGGCCATCATGACTTCTCACTCGCCCTACGTTATCGAACAATTTGATGCGGAAGAAATTGTAGTTCTGGACCGGCAGGAAACAGGGCAATTGACAAGCCATATCGTTGCGTTGGAAGGGATCAAGCCAAAAAAATACCGACAGGAACGCCGGCAGATGGCGGAAGCAGTGCTCAGCCGTGCTGTTCTTGTTGTCGAGGGGTCCACTGAAGCCGCACTTTTTCCAGTGGCCTCTGAGGTTATGGAAAATTGTCTTGGTGATGCTTACATGCACATTGACCTTGCTGGAGTTAGCGTTTTCAACGCAGGCACTGATAACGCGGTCCCGCAATTCGGATCCTTTTTCAACGCACTTGGAAAATTAAGCTATGCATTTTACGACAAACAAAAGAACCCTCCGTCAGCGGAAGTCGCTACTAAATTAGCATCTTATACGAAGGTCTGGGAATCGCCAGAAAAAGGGATTGAAAACGTATTGGTGAAAGAAACATCAATTCCAATCTTAAAACGATTTTTAGAAACCACTAAAGCTCGTGCTGACTATCCAGCGTCAGATACCATCAACGGCGAAATGAAAGAAGACGAAATCCGTGAACTGGCTAGAGAGGTGCTCAAGGCTCGCAAGGGTGATGGGTATTCCTACGCCGCACTTCTTATCAACGAATGTACCACTGCAAGCGACCTACCCGAGACAATTCGAATGATTTTGGAAACCATAAACACTGACCTGCAGGAGAAATGCCCCGCTGGACCAGTAGACACCTGCAAGGAAAAAGAGGATGTTGCGGAAGAGAGCACAATTACAATACCCGAAGTAAGTGTGGTATCCGCGAAGGGCTGAGCTTGAAAATCGAACTTTGTAAAAACCGGCTGGCGATTATTGATCATAAAGGTCATCTTCTCGTCCTGGGTGGACCGGGATCGGGAAAAACGACTATCGCTTTACTCAAAGCACAGAAACAATGCGTTGCATTAAAGCCTGGGCAGGAGATTCTATTCCTCAGCTTCTCCCGAGCAGCTGTCCGGCAGATACTGGATCGATGTCGCTCGCTACTTAATGCCAAGCAGCGGCAACTTATCCAGGTGAGCACCTATCACCGCTTCTGCCTGGACTTCCTGGAAAGTCACGGTCGATTACTGGCCGGCCGGCCTATTTGTGTGCTCTATCCCGGTCCTGAGCGACTAAGGAAGGCACGGCACGACGGGGATTGGTCGACCGAGCAAGAGCGTCTCGCTAGCGAAGAGTGTTTGTTCTGTTTTGATATGTTCGGCTCCGGAGTGGCCCGATTACTAGAAGGCAGCAAGGCTTTGCGCCAATTGATCGCGGACAAATACCCATTGATTATCGTGGATGAATTTCAAGATACGGACAACGATCAGTGGCGTATTGTCCAGGCGATTGCATTGGAAACCACCGTTTTTTGTCTGGCAGACCCCGAACAACGCATTTTCGAATACCGACTTACCGTTGATCCCAAGCGATTGGATATTCTCCGAAAAGTTATTACCCCAAAAGAATTTGACCTCGGCGGTGAAAATCATCGCAGTCCGGCTGCCGGAATTTTAGGCTTTGCTGATGCAGTTCTCAAAAACACAACCCCACCAACCCCACCAAAAACAAATGACGTCAGGCAAATGGTGTACTATAAAGAAAAAGATCTCGATCCGGCTGTTCACGCTGCAGTCATCTGGACATTTGGCCACCTCCGGACAAAAGGCATCAAAAATCCTTGTGTGGCGGTTTTGGGGCGAAGTAACCCATTAGTGGTCAGCAATTCCCGGTATCGAATGAAAAAATAGCTCACGCACTGTCAAAAGCGGTATTTGCCGGTGTCGGGTTCCCGGGATCAGGCACGTCACAAAAGTTCGATGCGCTCAGGTCCCCAATTCATCGAGAAAAGCTCGCAAA